>JAZBPM010000353.1:0-6606 GCA_036351615.1 Desulfofustis sp. | reverse complement strand
TTGCAGAACCCGGCCGATGACTATGTCCGGGCCTTTTTCCGCGGCGTCGACCCGACCGGGGTCATTTCAGCCGGCGACATCGTCCGCGACACCCAACCGACTGTTATCTGGCATACCAGCCAGGGTAGTTTGCGCGCCACATTGGAAAAGCTCAACGACCTCGACCGGGAATTCGCCTATATCCTCGATTCTCAACGACGCTTCTGCGGCGTTGTCTCCATCGACTCGCTGCGCGACACCCTGGAGCGCAAGACCAGTGGAGCCAAGATAGAAGATGCCTTTCTTGCCGACGCGGAAGCCGTTCTCGAGACCGACAGCCTGCAGGATATCCTGCCGCTGGTCGCTTCCCATTCCTGGCCGATCCCGGTCGTCAACGAAGAGAAGAAGTACCGGGGCGTCGTGTCGAAAAACCGTTTCCTGCGGACCTTGCATCGTGCGGAAAACGGTGACCATCAACAAAAAAGCACCGAACCGGGAGAAAACTGATGTTTCTGTTTGACGATAAGCTTATTCCGCTCGATGAATGGGTCAGTTCGTTCATCGATTGGCTGGTAGAAGGATATCGCTGGTTTTTTCAGATGATCAAATGGCCGGTCGATGTCACCCTGACCGGTCTGGAAAATGGACTGCACTCCGTGCATCCACTGGTCATCGTGGTGTTGGTCGGCGTCATCGCCTGGCGGGTCTCCGGCCTGAGGCTGGCGATCTTCAGTGTCGTTTCAATGGTTTTCATCGGTATGCTCGGCCTCTGGCCTGACACCATGACCACGTTGGCGATGGTCTTCTCGTCGGTCATCTTCTGCACCATCGTCGGCATTCCGCTCGGACTGCTGGCCGGGCGCAGCGACAGGTTCGACTCGATTCTGCGGCCCTGTCTCGATGCGATGCAGACGACACCGGCGTTCGTCTATCTGGTCCCGATCGTCATGCTCTTCTCTGTCGGCAATGTTGCCGGCGTGCTCGCGACCATTATCTTTTCGCTGCCGCCTATCGTCCGGCTGACCAGTCTCGGCATCCGTCAGGTCCATCCGGAACTGGTCGAGGCGGGACTGGCATTCGGCGCCACCAACTGGCAGGTGCTGCGGCGCGTCCAGATACCACTGGCCCTACCGACCATCATGGCGGGACTGAACCAGACCATCATGATGGCCTTGTCGATGGTGGTCATCGCCGCACTGATCGGCGCCGGCGGTCTCGGGGCCCCGGTCATCCTCGGCCTCAACACGCTCGATATCGGTCGAGCAACCATCGGCGGTCTGGCGATCGTTTTGATGGCCATTATTCTCGACCGTGTAACCCAGTCAATGGGTAAGAAAAAATAACAGAAAGAAAAGGAGGAATTCTGATGATGAAAAAATTCGTACTTGGTGCGGCAATCGCTCTGCTCACCGTGGGCGGTACCGCCCTCACCACCTCGGCAGCCGACATGCCCGGCGAAGGGGTTACCCTGAATCCGGCTCGGGCCACCTGGAACACCGGTTTTTTTCAGGAAGCACTGATCCGCCGCGCCATGGAAACGCTTGGCTATAAAGTCAACAAACCAAAGGACCTGGCCAACCCGATTTTCTACAAATCGGTAACCCTCGGCGATGTCGATTATTGGGCCAACGGCTGGTTCCCGATGCACAACGCCCAGTTGCCGAAAGACTTTGACGAAAAAGCTGAAAAAGTAGGCTATGTTGTTAAAGCCGGCGGACTGGGTGGCTATCTTGTCTCCAAGAGAGATGTGGATAAATTCGGCATCACCAGCCTTGATGACTTCAAACGGGACGACGTTAAAAAAGCCTTTGACAGCAACGGCGACGGCAAGGCCGACCTGACTGCCTGCCCGCCCGGTTGGGGATGCGAAGGGGTGATAGACCACCACCTCAACGTCTATGGACTCACCGATCACATCAATCCATCCAAGGCCTCCTACGAAGCCGGCATGGCCTCGGCTCTCGGCAACTATAAGGATGGCAAGCCGGTCTTTTTCTATACCTGGACCCCGAACTGGACGGTCTACAAATTAAAGCCCGGCGAAGACGTAATGTGGATCAACGTCCCGGAAATCATTCCCACCGATGCACAGAAAGGTGCTGAAGACCGCATGACGCTTTCCGGTATTGCCGGTGCGGTCAGCGATCCTGTCAAGCTTGGCTTTGTCGCATCGGATATCCAGGTAGTCGCCAACAAGGAATTTCTTGCTGCCAATCCTGCCGCGAAGCGGTTCTTCGAGCTCTTCACCCTGCCGCTCGCAGACATCAACGCGCAGAACGCACGGATGAACGAAGGCGAGAAGAGTGACAAAGATATTGAACGTCATGCCGACGAATGGATAGCCAACAACCAGGATACTTGGAACGGCTGGCTTGAAGAGGCCCGCAAGGCGGCGATGTAACAAAGGATCCATCCCTTCGGCCCGGAGCGAACCATCGCTCCGGGCCGTTCTGCAGCACCCCCCCGCCCCCGGCCGAACAAGTCCGCAATAAAAAGACTGGAAGAGAATTGCACAAACGTTTAAATAGCGTGACGGCAGACCTTCTTCCGGGAGAATTCATGAGCGCCAGGACAACACACATACACGAGATTACCAGGGATCTGCGTATCTTGTTCAGGTCCATCCAGGCCCACGCGAAGCACGTCGAAACGACCTGCGGCCTGAGCGGCGCAAAGCTGTGGATGCTCTACGAAATCAACGCCAATCCGGGAATCAAGGTCTCGGAGCTGGCAGCGGCCTTGACCATTCACCCGTCCACCTGCAGCAATATGCTCGACAAACTCGAGCAACAAGGGTTGATCAGCCGCGACCGCAGCGGCAGGGATCAGCGGAGTGTCCACCTGTCCCTGACCGAACAGGGTGCATCACTTCTCAGTCAGGCCCCGCAGCCGGCTCAAGGCGAGTTGAGCAGAGCCTTGCAGCGCCTTTCCGATGAACATCTCTCCACGCTGCACAACGGCCTTGCCGGCCTCGTCGCGGCCCTCAACGGCACGGGCGAGGATGACGATCTACTGCCGATACCCGGAGATTGATCGAGGCAAGATCAATACCCCCACTGATCGGTCTCGCCTTTCCGGGGCAGAATATTATCCGGATTTCGCATCTCACCGTCACTGGTAACAAAGACGGCAGCCCGTCCGGGCAGCGGGCATTTGGTCTCGCAAATGCCGCAACCGATACATAATTCATCGACGATAAAAGGGTGCCGGATCTCCTGCTGTTGGCCTGTCAGGTCATCGACCATCACCACCGTCCGGAACTTGATGGCCTTGTCCGGCGTCGGACAATGTTCTTCACAGACGATACAGGGAATCCCCCTGGCGTACGGAAGACAACGATCCGTGTCGAACCAGGCGTTGCCGATCTTGGTGCGATGCTTTTCAGCCCGGGTCAATTCCCTGATGGCCCCGGTCGGACAGACCTGCCCGCACAGGGTGCAGTTGAATTCACAATAACCGGTCCGGGCTACCAGGTGCGGCGAGAATATCCCCTCGATACCAGCCTCCAGCAGGACCGGTTGCAATCCGTTGCCGATGCAGACCTGGATACACTCGGCACAACGGACGCAACGCTGCAGAAACTCGACCTCGGCCAGAGCGCCGGGCGGCCGGATCAGCAGCGGGTCCGGTGCCGCCGTGAGCCTGCGCACCCCGAGCATCGGCGGGATCACACAGCCAAGGGCCAGCGTGCCGACCAGGCGCCGCCGCGACAGCGATACCCCGACACCGCGACTGCCCGGCAGGAACGATCGAAAAAAGATAACCTGCCGCGGACAGCGGACCAGACAGTCCATGCAGAGACTGCAGCGTTGCGGATCGATCCGCCGCCGCTCATCGATGGCCCCCATGCGGCAGATCCGGCTGCACAGCCGGCAGGCCCCGCAATCGTCGTCGCCGCCCCGCAGACCGGTCGGCCCGAGCCGGGCAAACCAGCCGAGCAGAGCGCCGAGCGGGCAGATATTGCGGCAGAAAAAGCGGCGCTGCACCGCTTCGGCAAGAAACACCGCCGCCAACACGGCCAGGCTGAGCAGTGACAGGGCGAAATACTTCCGTTCGAAGGGCAGCACCGTCTCCTTCAAAAAACCGTAGAGCGGTTCGGTAATCTGGTTGACCCAGGCCGGAGCGTGCAGGTAGGTCATGGTGAAAAAAGATTCGGCCATGTTATGGCTGGCCGGATAAACCGCCTGGGCAAGCCCGCGAACCAGGATTGAAAACGGATCGACATAACCGGCCAGCGGCAGGCCGAGCAGTGCCGAGACGAGCACGACGAGCAGCAGCGACATGGCCAGTCCCGGAAAGAGCGTGGTCTGCCGTCGCCGACCGTGCTTCATCGCCGGCTGCACCCCGTCCACCAGACTGCCGAGCGGACAGACCCAGCCGCAAAAAAACCGCCCGAGCAGCAAGCTCAGGCCGACAAGCAGCAGGGCCGGCAGCATCAGCGCAATCACTGCCCGAACGGCCAGCATCGCCGTGATCGCCAACAGCGGGTCGATACGAAACAACAGGTTGACGGCGTACTGGATGGTATCCGAGCCGCTGTAATCGGTATTGACGAAGAGAAACAGAAAGAGCAGCAGAAACCCGAGCTGACTGGCCATGCGCACCAGACGCAGCCGCCGGTACAGAGGTTTCTGCGCCGCCCGGTCGCCAGTCCTCACAACCGCTGCTCGCTGATATGGATCTGGTTTGGGTCCATCTGGCCCAGACCCATCTGGTACGCGGCCACCGTCGTTTCGATCCGCTCCGGTTCGAGACCAAACAGCGTGGTGGCCACCGCATCTGCCGCCACCGGATCGGCCGAGGCGATGACCGTGTCGGTCTGCCGGACATCCTCGAGCCGGCCGCCCTGCGGCCCGTTTCTCAGCAGCAATCGGGTGGCATCGATCACCGTCAGGGTCGGCCTGACGACGGTGGCCAGGTCGGCAAGTTTCTGCGCCAGTCCGTGATGCAGTCGGCCCCGGTTACCGCCGATCACACCCATCACGTTTTTCAAACCGAGCGTCAGCCCGCTCAGCCCGTGATGTTTAGCCACCGGCACGTTGATGTAGCAATCGGCAGTCAGGGCATCCCGATAGATCTCCCAACTGTCCAGCGACCGGCCGCCGGTGATCTTCACCTCGACGAATTTGCGACTGTCGATGTAGTCCAACTTGACCCGCCGCTCAGCTATCGCGCCAACGATGTCGGCGATGCCGCTGTTGACGTAACAGCGCCTCTTCTCATTGCAGGTATGATCGAAGATCCGCACTTCACCGGCCCCGGCTTGGAGGGCCAGTTCGACCAGCGTTTTCACCACCAGCGGATGAGTCGTCGCCCCATATTCCGGAGTCCGGTCCCAGGCGATATTGGGCTTGACGACAACGCTTGCGCCCGGTCGAACAAAGCGTTCCATGCCGCCGAGCAGCTGCAGGGCCCGGCGGACGACGGCCGAGTAGTCGGCACCGGAAACCAGAGACAATTCTGCTGCCCCAGCCGTTTCAGCCCCGGTCGCAGCCACCCCAAAGCGTGGGGCAGACAATGACAGCCCCAACGAATAAAGAACCAGCTGCCTGAGAAATGTCCGTCTGTCCATATGCTATCCTCCCGGTCTTCAAGATACGTCCGACCATTGTAACACAAATGAGAATCATTCTTCAATAACTGCCCGAACCTTCATCTTCATCATGACGATTATCGTTTCAAACATTGCGTATCGACATGGTTTTCTACTATCATCACGATGATGCCCCATTATGAAGCGGCTGAGCCGCCCTTCCGGAGTCCGATGGATACCGACTGGACACAACGCGACATAATCGATCTCGAATATTGCCTCGATCGCGACAGCAGCGAGTCACACGAACAGCTGCACCGACGGGATCGGGCCATTTTTCTGGAATGCTGCAACGACCGGGAAGACGATCCGCGACGGCTGCTCCACCACTGGCTCACGGCCCGCCGGCAGGCGCTGTTCGACACTTCCGGCGGGAAAAGCCCCGGCAGCCAGGTCGCCACCTCGTTACGGCTGCTGACCCTGCTGCTCTATGGCCTCGGCCTGGTCCTGGGCGGGTCGGCCGGACTGAGCTTTTTCAATTACTCCGGCACCAATCCGGTCAATGTCTTCCATTTTCTCCTCCTATTCATCGTCCCGCAGTTGATCATGCTCGTGCTGCTGCTCGGCGCAATCGTCATACGCCTCACCGGCATCAGTCTCTGGCCGTCACTGCTCGTCCGTCTCTTCATCGGCATGCTGCCGTTTCTGAGCAGTCGGCATGGCGCCGGGGCCAAGCGTCTTTCCGGTTTGCTGCGGCGCATCACCACGGCCTACGGCTCTCTGCTCTATTGGCCGCTTTTCCTGATGGCCCAGAAGTTCATGGCCTTTCTTAACACCGGGCTGCTGGCGGCAACGCTGCTGAAAATAAGCACCACCGATCAGGCCTTCGGCTGGCAGTCAACCATCCAGCTGTCGACGCCACTGATTCATCGGGCCGTGAACCTGCTTGCCGCTCCGTGGTCCTGGCTGGTACCCGAGCGGTTCGCCTATCCCTCTCTTGCGGAAATCGAGGGGAGCCGGATCATCCTGAAAGACGGCGTCTATCACCTGGCCACCCAGGATCTCGTTTCCTGGTGGCCGTTTTTGGTACTCGC
>JAZBPM010000352.1:0-4831 GCA_036351615.1 Desulfofustis sp. | reverse complement strand
TCTCGCCACTGACGACCTCGCTGAGTCCATCCATGTCGAGCACATCACCGATGCTGCAACCGGAACACAAATAGGCGCAATATTTTTTATCCATTGTCAATTACCTCCTGGAAACCTGAATTGCCTTCAAAGCGGCAGCTGTGGATGATTGCGTGCAGGTGACGACATCCGCAGCTTTTTTCGCACAACCGGTGCCGATCATGCCCTTGTCGTAATCGGAAACGACAAAACCATTGTCATCAAGGGTCACGCCGGCCGGTACGCCACCTTCCTGCAGGGACGGTTGCATGCCGGTTGCCAGGACGGCCATATCGACTTTCTGCTGCGTTTTGTCACCGGTGACGGCATTTTCAGCAATCACGGTAACGCCATCCGATTCGACGACGATATCGGCGACCTTTCCTTTGATAAAAGAGGCATTTGGGTCAGACATCAATTTGTCGCGGAATTTTTCATACTTACCGGGTGTCCGCAGATCAATGTAGAACACATAGATCTTGGCTTCCGGGTATTGTTCCCGGATATAATTCATCTGCTTGAACGTGGCCATGCAACAGATATACGAACAGTATTCCAGGTGGTTTTCGTCTCGCGAACCGGCACACTGGACAAAGGCGATCGACTCCGGCTCCTTGCCGCTGCCGGGTACGACGATCTTGCCGCCGGTCGGGCCGCTTGGCGCTGCCATCCGCTCGATCATCATATTGGTAACAATGGCCGGTGATTTGCCGTAATTGAGGTTGTCGATTTTCAGCGGATCATACGGATTCCAACCGGTGGCCCAGACAATCGATGCGACATTGAGGGTGATCGTCGTCGGCTTCATGTCCAGGTCGACTGCATTGTATTTGCAGGAATTCTTCACCGCTTCAGCGCCGGCGGCAGACAGGGCGCTCTTGTCGATCACATAGCGTCGCGGAAATGCCATCTCATGCGGCAGATAGGCGGCTTTACACTTGTCCATGCCGAAATTGAACGGGTTGTCGATCTCGTCCGGACATGCTGCGGCACAATCGCCGCAGGCCGTGCAATTGCTGTTTACAAACCGCGGCTCGATACCGATGGTCACTTCGTAATTCCCCGGCCCACCGCTGACCGATTGGACACTGGCCATCGTATAGGTTCGAATTTTCCTGTTGTTCCTGATCCGTTTGAAATTGATTTCAAGACCACAACTCGGTGGACACATCTTCGGGAAATACTCGTTGAGCTGCGCCACTCGTCCACCGAAATACGGGTTTTTGTCGATGATAAACACATCGTTCCCGACCTCGGCGGCCTCAAGTGCGGTAGTCAACCCACTGATCCCTCCGCCCACGACCAAAATTGCACCGGAGGTGCCTTGCTCGTCAGTCATACCTTCCTCCATGGTTACGCTTGTAAAAATGAACCGTCGATACCCGGCCCCAGACCATCGATCCAGAGACCACGGTATCAATTAGTCAATAAAGACGCGAACGCACTGCTGCGCTTTTTCACTCGGGAAAACCGCACCGGGGACTGCACCTTTCCCCATTGAAAACGCGCTGATTCCATAGAAAAAATCTCCAGGAGCCAGAAGCCCCTGGAGATTTTTTTTACATCATGCTGATCGAAGTGTCATCCCATAAATTAGAGCCACGGATCAGTCTCGATGATGTTCAGACATTCAACCTTCTCGCACTTCCATTCCTTGGTTTCCGGATTGAAGGTTGAGTTGACGAAGCAACGCCAGTTCTCGTCATCACAGACCGGGAAATCCGAACGATAGTAGAATCCGGGGTAACGAGACTCTTTCCGGAATTCCATGTGCCGGATGTGGGTCTCGACACACCAGATGCGGTGGTAGTTCTCCCAGCAGCGAAGCAGCTCGTGGAGATCGCCAGCGGCCATCTTCTCGGCATCCTCACGAAGCAGCTGGAGCAGGTCGAGGCAGATGTTGAGCAATTTGCCGGAGGTCATGTAATAGGTGGCAACACCGCCGCCGTACTCGTCGGTGGCCTTCATCAGACGCATCATCAGACCGGCCGGCTTGCAGTAGTTGGGGTTGACGTCCTCAGCGGTAGAAACGCCGACAAACTCGTGATAGCGCTTAACCGGTGCGTAGATCTCATCGGCGATTTCCTGGGCAGTCTGCTTCAACTCAGGTTTGAAGTCGGCGTTGTCGCGGCAGAATTTGACCATCTGCTTGGCGACAATACGTCCTTCGGCATGCGAACCGGAGGAGAACTTGTGACCGGAGGCGCCGACACCGTCACCGGCGGTGAACAGACCGTCAACGGTGGTCATACGGTTGTAGCCCCACTTGTACTTGTGGACGCGGGATTCATTCTGTACATCGGGTACCCAGTCTTCGCTCGGGCCGGAGGTCCAGATACCGCAGCAACCGGAGTGAGAACCGAGCATATACGGCTCGGTCGGCATGATCTCGGAGCCGACTTTCTCCGGTTCGACGTTCATACCGGCCCAGAGACCGGCCTGACCGACGGACATGTCAAGGAAGTCTTCCCATGCCTCGGACTCGAGGTGTTTCCAGAACTTCTTCAGCTCTTTCTCGTCCATACCGGCGGCACGACGCTCTTCCAGGAAGGCGTTGAGGGCAACGTCGGTGGCCATGTAGATCGGTCCACGGCCTTCTTTCAGCTCGTTGAGCATCAGGTGGTTACGCAGACAGGTCGGGGTGACCGGAGAGTCGCCATAGGGCAGGTACTTGTGCAGTTCGGCCTTGGCGGCTTCGCCACCGGCGTAGAACTCGCCCAGTCCGTTGGATACCTTGGCTTTGAACAGCAGGAACCACGCACCAACCGGACCGTAGCCATCTTTGAAACGGGACGGCGTGAAGCGGTTTTCCATCATGGTCAGGGTTGCGCCGACCTGAGCTGCCAGGGTGTAAGTGGAACCGGCATTCCATACCGGATACCAGGCGCGGCCTTTACCTTCACCGGTAGAGCGCGGACGGAAGATGTTAACGGCACCACCGCAGGCAACAACGGCGGTTTTGCACTTGATGACGTATACTTTGTTCTCGCGGACGGAGAAACCGGCGGCACCGGCGATCTGGTTCGGCTTGTTCTTGTCGAGCAGCAGCTTGACGATGAACACGCGCTCCAGGATATTGTCGTCACCCAGGGCGGTTTTGGCCGGCTCGGCGACGATGCACTTGTAAGACCCGCCGTTGATCATGATCTGCCACTTACCGGTACGTACCGGGGTGCCACCCTCGCGCAGGGACTTGGCCGGCTTGGCGCCGTCCAGGTTCTCGCCGTCATCGCCTCTCTTCCAGACCGGCAGACCCCACTCCTCGAACAGCTTGACCGACTCGTCGACGTGACGGCCGCAGTCGTAGACGAGGTCTTCGCGGATAACGCCCATCAGGTCGTTACGGACCATCTTGACGTAGTCTTTGATCGGGTTCTCGCCGATGTAGGTGTTGATGGCGGACAGGCCCTGGGCAACAGCGCCGGAACGCTCGAGTGCGGCCTTGTCGACCAGCAGGATTTTCATGCCCTCCGGTGCCCATTTCTTGATCTCAAAGGCGGTACCGCATGCTGCCATACCACCACCGACGATCAAAGCATCCACTTCCATCTCGACGACTTCAGGGTTCACTGTGGCCTTGAGCTCGCCTTTCGGTTTGTTTGGTAATGCCATATTCAAATCTCCTTTTGAATAAAAGATTTAAGATGTTTCACAAGCCTACTTGATCACGGGGTCGGCAGTTCTTTCTCGAGGACCAGATATTCGTCATCGAGATTGGCTCCCTTCTCGCCCGTGTACGCATTGGCAGCTCCCTCGGCCGTGGTACGGATCGGGAATTTGAAACGCTTCAGATTGCCATTGCGGAACTTGACGGTCCACATGATGGAATCGGAAGAGCGCATCGGGTGAACCTGGCCGCCCATCGGTACGAAGTCATCGTAACCGCGGACAAAGACCGCGCCCTGCGGGCAGATCTTTACGCAGGAGTAACATTCCCAGCAGGCATCAGGCTCCTGATTGTAAGCCTTCATCTCCTCAACGTTGAGAACCATCAGGTCGTTGGGGCAGATGTACATGCATGCAGTCTTGTCACCGCCTTTGCAGCCATCACATTTGGAAGGATCTACATAACTTGGCATTAAACTACCTCCTCAGTTTGTTTTAACTGTTGTGGCCCTGTCCATACAGGACCCACTTAAACCGAAGTAAACTCGATTACAGCTTTCTACAAAATCCGACCACCGACCGAAGACTACACAGTCCACCGGTAGGTCGGCCGGTTAAATTACCGCTGACAGCGAAGCTGCCGGCTCGTGCGGCGACGCTGTCAAAAAAAATGAACGCTCACTCATTTTCTCAAGAATTTTCTTATAAAGGGTTGCCTGGTAATTGTCAAGGAAATTAATTCCTCACAAACCCCGATTAATCATAGGAATGACGGGCTAAAACCTCTCGTGGCTTGGCACCGTCGGCCGGCCCGACAATCCCCTCTTTTTCCATCCGTTCGATGATCCTGGCGGCACGATTGTAGCCGATGCGCAGACGGCGCTGGACCATGGAAATCGACGCCTGTCCCGACTCGCAGACAAAGGAAACGGCCTCGTCATAGCGCTCGTCGTAGTCATCATCGCTCCCTGATGATGTCAGGGAATCGCTCTCCTCCACCTGTTCCAGTACCGAGTCGTCATAGACGGCACCTCCCTGCTGTTTCAAAAACATCACCAGATCGCTGGTCTCCTTCTCGGAAATATAGGCACCATGGACCCGCTGGATCATTGCCGTGCCCGGCGGCATATAGAGCATATCGCCCATACCGAGAAGGTGTTCCGCCCCGGAAGTGTCGATAATGGTGCGGGAATCGACCTTGGATGAG
>JAZBPM010000351.1:0-2774 GCA_036351615.1 Desulfofustis sp. | reverse complement strand
TAGGTCGCCATGGGGATCCCGAGCGCCGATTTAAGCAGCTCGATATCCCGGATGCCGGCCGTACCGCCGTAACGTGAAGTTTGATCCCGATGGATTTCAAGAACCTCGGTGAGGCTCAGAAACTTCAATGTCTACTCCGCCAGCTTCTTGAGTGCTTTAGGGTAGCGGGCATTAATCTTGTCGAGGGCGGCGGAGAACGCTTCGCTGCGGCCACTATCCTTGATGGGTGAAAGAATCAGAACCTGCCCGTCGGTGGTGACATCAAATGGTGTCTCGATATCGGCCCCGAGCAGTTCCAGGATTGGCTTTTCAATCACCAGCGCCAGGCTGTTGCCGTGCCTGGTCAGGTTTTTGATCATGGCTACCTCCAAGAGTGTTTGTTGGTACATCGTATATACAACGTTAAACCCTACCTGCGATTCAGTCAAGACGGTTATTCGTGATCCGGCAGACAACGGCATCCCAATAAGAAAATCAGCTCTTATCGCCGCACCTGCAAGAGACAATCTCAAGCCAGACAACATCTGTCGATTTTCGTCTCTGTTTGAATTGCCGGCCCACCGGCTATATAATTACCAACATGGACAGAGCAAATTTTCTCCATATCGGAACGTGCAGCTGGAAATACGATTCATGGCGGGGGATGGTCTATCCTGAGAGCGGCGCGGCCAACTTCCTTCATGAATATGGTAAACACTATTCAACAGTCGAGGTCGATCAGTGGTTTTGGTCGCTCTTTTCCGGTAACAAGGTCGTTTTACCCAAGCGTTCTGTAATCGCGGAATATGCGGCCTCGATTCCCGATGATTTCGTTTTCGGCATCAAGGTTCCCAACAGCATCACCCTGACCCATCACTACAGCAAGGGGAAGAAAGGCCCGCTCCTGCCCAACCCACATTTCTTGTCCATCAATCTGATGCAGCAGTTCTTGAAAGCGATCGAGCCGCTCGGAAAACACATTGGTCCGCTCATCTTCCAATTTGAATATCTCAACAAGACCAAGATGTCCGGCTTGGATGAGTTCCTTTCCGTGTTCGGTGAATTTGCCGATCACTTGCCGGGCGGTTTCATCTATTGTCTTGAGACGCGCAACAGGAACTATCTTCAGTCCCGATACTTTGAATTACTGGCAAAGCACGATGTATACCATGTGTTCTTGCATGGCTATTACATGCCACCGATCTTTGAAGTCTACGATCAGTTCAGAGAGAGCATCAACGATCTGACGATAATCAGATTACTTGGTTCCGACCGGCAGGAAATAGAGAAACAGACCGATGTGGACTGGAGCCGCATCGTCGCTCCCAAAGATGAGGAAATATCGCGGTTGGCATCGATGGTGGCCGATCTTCGAGTGCGCCAGGTCGAGACGTATCTCTATGTGAATAACCACTTTGAAGGGTCAGCACCTCGGACGATTGCCAGGATTGAAAAAGCTCTGAACGGTAGCTGACGTATCACCATCAGCTCCGCTATGCCTGTTCCCACCGCTTCCGTTGATGGTCGCTGACGGTCTCCCCATGGAGTGGCTGCCGTTGTTCCCCGTGAAGTTGATGGTGTTGCCTGTCGTTCGTCGGCTTCAAGGGCGGGGCTTGATGTGCCGGTGGTTAGCTGCGTCTCATCCTGCGTGGTTTGATCATCAGCTCAGGAAGCAGTTGTTCATCGAGCTCTTCCTTGGTCAGCAGCCCCTGTTCCAGCACGAGTTCGTAAACGCCCCGGTTCGTCGCCAGTGCTTCTTCGGCGAGGCGAGTGCAGCAGTCATACCCGAGAAGCGGATTGAGGGCGGTGACGATGCCGATGCTGTTTTTTACCAGGTCGCGACAGTGTTTTTCATTGGCGGTAATGCCGTCGATACACCGGTATTTCAGGGTCCGCATGCCGTTGACGAGCATTTCAAGTGATTCAAAGATACTCTGCACGATCACCTGTTCCATGACATTGAGTTCGAGCTGTCCGGCTTCCGCTGCCAGGGTTACGGTAAGGTCGTTGCCGATCACCTTGAAAGCGATCTGATTGACGACCTCGGGGATGACCGGATTGACTTTTCCGGGCATGATGGAAGACCCCGGTTGTTGCGGCGGCAGGTTGATCTCGTTGAGGCCGGTTCGTGGGCCGGAAGAAAGCAGGCGCAGATCGTTACAGATCTTCGAGAGTTTCACCGCCAATCGTTTCAGCGCCGATGAATACATGACGAAAGCGCCGGTATCCTGTGTCGCCTCGACCATGTTTTTCGATTTTTTCAGGTCCAGGCCGGTAATCCGGCGCAGGTGTTCGATCACCTTGTCGGTGTAGTCGGGATCGGAATTGATACCAGTGCCGATTGCCGTTGCCCCCATATTCAGTTCCAGGAAGAGATCGACATTCTGACTCAGCCGTGCGACTTCCTCGTCGAGCGTTTCGGCGTACGCTTCGAACGATTGGCCGAGCGTCATCGGCACCGCATCCTGCAACTGGGTCCGGCCCATTTTGATAACAGTTGCGAACTCTCTGCCTTTGTCGCGGAAGCTGGCGACCAGATCCAGCAGTACGGCAATGACTGCGGCGTTGCTCCTGATCAACGCAATCTTGACGGCACTGGGGTACACATCGTTCGTCGATTGCGAAAGATTGACGTGGTTATTGGGATGACAGTGCTCATACTGGCCTTTCGGAAAGCCCATGATTGCCAGAGCCCGGTTGGCGATCACCTCGTTGGCGTTCATGTTGGTCGAGGTTCCCGCCCCACCCTGGATCATGTCTACCAGAAAATGGTTATGAAACTTTCCCTTGATGAT
>JAZBPM010000350.1:0-4044 GCA_036351615.1 Desulfofustis sp. | reverse complement strand
TCGGTCTGGACGAAGCGGTCGACGTGGCCCTGGAGCAGCGGGTTGAAATCAGACAAGGTGAGGCCGATATCGCCGAGGCGCGGCGGAAGGCCCAGATAGCCTATCACAACATCATGCCCGATCTGCAGTTGGAGGCCGCCTATACCCGCGGCGGCAGGATCGACGGCGACGATTATGTGACGGATTATGACGAGAACCTGCTGAACGTAACGCTTTCCAGCTCGACGGATCTGGCCCGGTCGGCCGAAAAGGCGAAGTGGCAGCAAAGCCGGATAGCGGTGAGCCGGCGGCAGTTGCAGTACGCCGCGTTGACCGAAAGCATTGTCCGGGAGGTTCGCCGGGTGCTCAATGCACTGGAAAAATCGGCGGAGCGGATGGCGTTGCGTCGTCAGCAGATCGCTCAGGCTACCGGCAAATTTCGCCTCGCCCAGGTCAAGTTTCGCCACGGCGAAGCAGACAACTTCGATCTGATCGAGTCCCAGGGGCAGGTTCAGCAGGCCCGGGCCGATCTGGTTACCGAGGAGATCAACTATATCATCAACGGCTATCGATTGCGGGCCGCTATCGGCACGCTGCTCGACGGGAACGAGGTGGCGCGATGAAAGGCGGGCGGGTGGTGATCGGTCTATTGGTCCTCACGGCGTTGGTATCGGCGGGTTATTATCTTTTCGGCGGCCCCCTGACGCCGCCGCCGAAAAGAGATCCCTACCTGGTGCAGGTCGAAGTGCGCGACCTGGCAGTCGAGATCAGGACCATCGGTACGCTGGAGGCGCAGCAGGCCCACATGATCTCGTCGCAGATCAAGGGACCGGGAGCAAAGATCATCTATCTTGCCGGCAACGGCCGCTTCGTTGCCAAGGACGAGATCCTGGTCCGTTTCGACGCCCAGCCGTTCGAGACGGCCGTCGAGGAGCTGCGGATCGAGGCGCACAACCTGGCCGCCGCACTCGAGGCCTCGGAGCAGCTGGTCGAGTGGGAAAAAAACGAAGCCGGCCAGCGGATCATCACCGCCGAATACCAGCATAAAGTGGCCCAGCTCGATCTGCGCCGCCTGGTGGAGGGAGAGGGGCCGCTTCAGTTGGCGCAGCTCAGTGATGAACTGGACGAGGCGGCCCTGGCCCTGCAGCGCCACCGTGCCTACCTTGAGGATTTGCAGGAGTTGGCCAAAGAAGGGATCGCCAATCCGGCGGAGCTTGATCGGGTCGGCGAAGACGTCAAGATTCTCGAAGAGACCCATCGTTCGGCGAAACGACAATTCGACAGCTATCAGGACTATGTGCTGCCGCTGCTGATCGAGACCGCCCGGGCCAAGGAACAGAATACGAGATTATCGATCGAGCAGATCCGCCAGGCCAGTGTGCACAAGATCGCCAATGCCGAGGCAACCCTGATGCAGGCCAGGGGCCGGCTCAGGGCCGCCGAGGAGGCGTTGGCCAGGGCCCGGGAAGAATTGGACAAGACGGTGCTGCGGGCGCCGTTTGACGGTATGATCGTGCACTACGAGACCTACCGAGACGGCGAGATGCGCACCCCGCGCGAGGGGGATACGGTCATCGTCAATCAGCCGATCATGTACTTTCCCGATATCTCCAGCTTGACGGTCAAAAGCCGGGTCCGGGAGTCTGATCTGCATCGTATTCGAGCCGGTCAGCAGGCAACGGTCTTTATCGACGCGTACCCGGAAGAGCGGTTTGCCGGCCGCCTGGCCGCTATCGGCGCCTTGGCGCGCAAGGGTGGACAGGGAGAAGAGAAGTTTTTTCAGGTGGACATTTCGCTGGCCGAGACCGATGATCGGCTCAGGCCCGGCATGTCGGCCCGGGTGGTCATTCATGTAGCTTCTCTGAGCCGGGTGCCGACCCTGCCGATCCAGGCGGTGTTTCGCGATGCCGGCGGGGACTATTGCTATCTTTCCACCGGCGGGTTTTACGAGCGGCGCTCGGTCACCGTCGGTCGGCGCAACGAGGATTTCGTGGAAATCGTTGCCGGGCTCGAAATCGGCGACCGCGTCTCGCAGGTGGTGCCCGATACGCCGGTGCCCCGTTCCGACAGGCGCCGCCAGGAAACGCCGTGATCGTCGAGCTGCGTGGGGTTTGCCATGCCTATCGGCGCGGCGCCGACCTGGTAGAGGTGCTCGGTGGGGTAGATCTGTGTCTTGATCCGGGCGATTTTGTTGCGGTCATGGGTGCTTCCGGGACCGGCAAATCGACGCTGCTGCATATCCTCGGCTGTCTATTGCGCCCGGCCGGCGGCAGCTACCTGCTCGACGGCGAGCAGTTGCTGGGACGGCCGGAACGGGAACTGGCCGCAATCCGTTCACGCCGGATCGCGCATGTCTTCCAGATGTTTTACCTGCTGCCGCATCTCGATGTCGTGCAGAACGTCGCATTGCCTTTTCTCTACCAGGAGGGACTGTCCAGATCCGAGGTGCGCTACCGGGTCGACGATGCCATTGACCGGGTCGGGCTTGGGCAACGACGCAACCACCGGCCGGCTGAGCTGTCCGGCGGCGAGTTGCAGCGGGTGGCTATTGCCCGGGCACTGGCGCCCCGCCCCGATCTGATCCTGGCCGATGAGCCGACCGGCAATCTCGATGCGCGCACCGGCGGTGATATCCTCGACCTGTTTCAGGCGATGAACGACGACGGCCATACCATCGTCATGGTCACCCATGATCGTCACGTGGCTGCCCGGGCCGGGCGCCTGGTGACGCTGCGGGACGGGACACTGCACGATGGCTGAATTTTTCTCCGACAGCGTCCGCACGGCGATCACCTCCCTGGCGCAGCACAAGTTGCGCTCGCTGCTCAGCATTGTCGGCATTGTCTGCGGTGTATCGACGGTGCTGGCGATCTTTGCCATCGGAGCCGGTGCCGAGGCAGAGACCATGCGGCGTATCGGTCAGCTCGGCCTGAACAATATCTATCTGCGCGCCGACAACCTGACCGAACAGCAGATTTCCCGGGCCCGGAGGTACCAGTCCCGCGGCCTGCAGATCGGCGACTTGACGCGTCTGCAGACGACCGGCCTGCCGATCAGGCGAACGGCGGCCAGTCGGGACCAGCGGGTCGAGCTGGCCGGTCTGCCCGACGATTTGCAGGGGCGGGTTATCGAAGCGACCCGTGACTATCGGGCTGTTCTCGGCTTGACCATGGCCGCCGGGCGGTTCCTTGCCGACCGGGATATGGCCGATCGTAATCGGGTTTGTGTCCTCGGCTGGTCTGTTTCCGCAGCTCTTGGTGCGAATGGCAAGCCGGGTGCCCTGATCCGGGTCGGTTCCGAGTTGTGGCAGGTAGTCGGGGTGCTCGACCGGCGGGATGTTGACGCAGCGGAAAGCGGTCGGATTTCGTTGCTCGACATTAATACGTTGATCATCGTCCCGCTCGGCACGTTGGGCGCAGCGGCAGACGGTGAACCGGTCAGTGAATTGATCGTCGAGCTGGCAACGGTGGAACGGATCGAGGCAGCGACGGCGGTGATTGCCGGCACCATTCGGGCGGCCCATCGCGGCGTCGATGATTTTTCGGTGATTGTCCCGTATGAACTGCTGAGCCAGGCCAGAGAAATACAGCGGTTATTCACTATCGTCTTCGGTTCGATCGGGACGTTGTCCCTGATCATCGGCGGCGTCGGCATCATGAATATCATGCTCGCCGGTATTTCCGAGCGGGTCAGGGAGATCGGGCTGCGTCGCGCGGTCGGTGCCCGGCCCGATCATATCGTCGTGCAGTTCCTCAGCGAGGCTGTCCTGCTGACCACTCTCGGCGGTCTGCTCGGCCTGGCCGGCGGCTGGGCGCTGGCCCGCGGAGTTTCGCTCTATGCCGGCTGGCCGGTAGTGATCTCACCGGCGACCATCTTACTGCCGTTGCTGATGGCACTGGCGACCGGTTGCCTGTTCGGCATCTACCCGGCCCTCAAGGCGGCCCGGATGGATCCGTTGCAGGCGTTGGGGTACGGGGAGTAACAAACCTGAGCAACACGGAAAACGGCGAAAAACGGGACAGTCCCCTTTTTGCCCGGGCAAAAAGGGGACTGTCCCGTTTTTCG
>JAZBPM010000349.1:0-3396 GCA_036351615.1 Desulfofustis sp. | reverse complement strand
GTATCGCCGGTGCCCCGGGAGATTTCAAGGTATCCCTGAAAGCCGCCGGCACCAAGACCGATTGGGATGCTCCCTGGAAGGTAACGGTCGACGAGCGGGAGAAGATCGAGAAAGGGGAGATGGAAGACCCCAACAGCGGGCTGCAGAATTACATGGCTGTCGATCCTGACGCGGAAGTTCATGGCGCCGTTGTCGTTGCCACCGGCTGGGTTCCGGCAGATGTATCCGAATACGAGCATCTCGGTTACGGCACGCTGGCCAATGTGGTTACCAACGTCGAATTCGAGAAACGTGCCAAAGAGGGCACGGTACCTGCCAATGTCGTCTTTGTCCAGAGTCCCGGAGGCAAGGATAACGACAACGATTTTCCTTACTGTAACTCGGTTACCTCGATGGTCGCTCTGAAACAGGCCCAGTACGTCTGTCAGGACAATCCTGAAGGAAAGGCGTATATCCTCTACCAGCACATGCGCACCCCGGGCAGTCAGGAATTGTACTACAAGGCCGCCCAGATGACCGACGGTATCTTCATGACCAAAGCGGCGGTGACCAAGGTTGAGGAGAGCGGCGGCAAACTCCGGGTAACGGCTGAAGACACCCTGCTCGGCGAAGACCTCGAACTTGATGCCGACATGGTCGTGCTGGCAGCCGGCATGGTGCCCACCACCAAGGACAAGGCGACCGTCAATCTCGCCTATCGCCAGGGACCCGGATTTTCCGACCTCGGTCTATTCGACGGTTATGCCGATTCCCATTTCATCTGCTTTCCGTACGAGACGCGGCGGACCGGTGTTTATACCTGCGGCGGTGTCCGTAAGGCAGAGACCATTGACGAGACCATCGATGATGCCACCGGTGCCGCGCTGAAGGCGATTCAATGTCTGGAATCGACCGATCGCGGCGTGTCGGTGCATCCCCGCTCCGGCGACACCACCTATCCTGAATTCTTCATGCAACGCTGCACCCAATGCAAGCGCTGTACCGAAGAGTGCCCCTTCGGCGCACTCGATGACGACGCCAAGGGAACGCCGCTGCCGAACAACACCCGGTGCCGTCGTTGCGGCACCTGCATGGGCGCCTGTCCGGAGCGGATCATCGGCTTCAAGGATTACAATATCGACATGATCGGTTCGATGATCAAAGCCGTTGAAGTGCCGGAAGACGACGAAGACCGGCTGCGTATCGTGATCTTTGTCTGCGAGAATGATGCTTATCCGGCTATCGACATGGCCGGTATGAAGAGAAACGGCATCAACCACATGGTTCGTTTTATCCCGGTTCGTTGCCTCGGATCCGTCAACATGGCCTGGATTCGCGACGCGTTGTCGGCCGGTATGGACGGTGCGATGCTGCTCGGCTGCACCTATGGCGACGATTATCAGTGCCATTTTGTCAAAGGGTCGGAAATTGCCAACAAACGGATGGAAAATATCGGTGAGACGCTGTCCACCCTCGGCCTTGAGTCGGAACGGTGTGCCGCGGTCCAGGTGGCCATCACCGATTACGACAAGATTCCGCAGATCGTCAATGATTTTGTCGACGAAATTGTGGAGATGGGTCCGAATCCGTTTAAAGGCTTCTAACCTGTGTTTTATCACGCCGCTCCGCCCGGGATCTCCGGCGGAGCGGTTTGAACTTACCGAGCCGGCTCGACGGCCCATGCTGATAAGATAACAGGAGGCAAACGATGAATGTTCAACCTGATTTAACGTTTATAAAGTACTTGAAGGGTGCCGGCGGCGACACGCTGAAAAAATGCTATCAATGCGCCACTTGCTCGGTCCGGTGCCCGCTGTCCACCGACGAGAAGCCGTTTCCCCGCAAGGAGATGATCTGGTCGCAGTGGGGGATGAAGGACAAATTGCTCGCCGACCCCGATGTCTTTCTCTGCCATCAGTGCGGCGACTGCACCACCTATTGTCCGCGCGGCGCCAAACCGGGCGAGGTGCTCGGGGCGATCCGTGCCTACGCTTACACCCACTTCGGCTGGCCGTCTGGTCTGGCCAAGCTGGCGTCGTCGGCGAAAGGTCTGCCGATGTTGATCGGCATCCCGGTGGTGGTCATCTTCGTCATGTGGCTGATTTCCGGCGGCATGCACATCCCGAGCAAGGAGCATTTTGCCGATCACGGCTACCAGCAGTTTTTCGGTACCTGGGATTTTAAATGGTATGCAAAAAACATCTTCTTCATTGTCTTGATCATGGTACCGTCACTGGGGCTGGCCATTGTTTCCCTCTATATGGGGCTGACCCGGCTATGGAAACAGATGAAGGAAAATGCCGGCATCAGCGGCAATTACCGCCCGTCGGTCCCGCAATTTGTCGGCCAGTTCCTCTGGCCCTCTATCGTCGAGATCCTCACCCACAAGCGCTTTAAGGAGTGCGGTACCAATCACGATCGGACCAGGGGACATCTGCCGTTGATGCTCGCTTTCATCGGCCTGTTCATCGTCACCTGCTGGTCGTTGCTGAAAAATGATATTCTCGGTCTGATCTGGCCGTCGTTGCACGGACCACTGCCCCTGTACGATCCGTTCAAGATCCTCGCCAACGTATCGGCGATTGCTTTGCTGTTCGGGATCTATGTCCTCTGGAGCAATCGATCCAAGGCCGAGAGTGAAGGAACATCCAGCAAGACCTTTTACGACTGGTTCCTGATTTGGATGATCATGGCAGTCGGTGTCACCGGCTTCGGTGCCCAGATTATCCGCTGGATCAACATCCCGTCACTCGGCTACTTCGTCTATTTTCTGCATCTCGTCTCGGTTATGATGCTCTTTCTTTACCTGCCGTATACCAAGTTCGCCCATATCGCGTATCGTACAACGGCCATGGCGTTCGAGAAATTCCGGTCGAGTGCGTTCGGCAAACCGGTCATCGAACAATAGACATCAGTACACAGCAGAACCAAGCTGAACATCGCGAGGCCGTTCCCTCAGGGAACGGCCTCGCGGCTTTTTGGGTCTTTGCGTGACGATACGGCCAAGCCGATCGGCGGTGCCGGAGAAAAAAAGGTATTGCATCTCCAAACTCTAGTGGGTATATTAGTCAGCTTTGTAAGCTGGCGTAGCTCAATTGGCAGAGCAGCTGATTTGTAATCAGCAGGTTGCGGGTTCAAGTCCCATCGCCAGCTCCAGGACGAAATTACTTTACAATGCAGTGTTAAGCGGATAAAGATGGTGGCCCCATCTTGCGGCTTCATGGAGGGGTTCCCGAGCGGCCAAAGGGAACAGACTGTAAATCTGTCGGCGAAGCCTTCGGAGGTTCGAATCCTCCCCCCTCCACCATCCGCATATCCTGCTTGATGTGCAGGCGGGAATAGCTCAATTGGTAGAGCATCAGCCTTCCAAGCTGAGGGTTGCGAGTTCGAGTCTCGTTTCCCGCTCCATGTTGGTTG
>JAZBPM010000348.1:0-2510 GCA_036351615.1 Desulfofustis sp. | reverse complement strand
CGAGGAAGTAATCCTCGGCAGTGACCGGAAAGTTACCTGGCTGCCCGACGTTACCAGTAAAGGGTGGCACCAGAGGGTACTCGGGGCCACCGGGAAAAAACGCTTCGCCGGGAACCTGAAAAGAAGGGATGACCCCCGAGAAGATGCTGCCGGCCGTGGCGGCAATGCAGGAGACATTGGCACCGGTGCCGACCCAGACGTCCTTGCCCCAGCTCGTCAGTGCCCAGCCGTAGCTCTGGTTGCGTTTTTCGAGCCAGCCCTCCTGACAAGCGCGGCCTTCGAGCTTCTCTTCATAATAGCCGCCGATACCGTTGTAGCATTCGTCAGGCTGGGCCTTGACGACCGTCTCGCCGTGGCCGATGGACCAGAACGATAACAGACCGGCGGCCACAATGGCCCCAGCGTACTTATGGTGCCGGTGTCGTGTAGACATCATCGAGTCCTCCTGCTGTTTGATTTCACTGACAGACGATGAAAACCGAAGTAGCGCTCGGGCAGAAGCCCGATGGCTACTTTGGACCTGCGCGCGGCAAACACAAGCAGCGGCGAGCCAAGCAATCAGCCAGGAGACAGTGCCGTGGCAATGATCAAGGAGCCAGTGTTTCGCTCTCCCAGCGCACCCGCGTGCGCTGGTTCTCATCCTCGACGACGAGGGCCATGTCGGGCTTGGAGATACCTGTACCGAACTCCTCATCGATCCTGGCCGCCGTCAAGGTCGTGATCGTGGCCGTGACAGTACAGGGTGGCGCCGCCGGCAATGTCGTCGCACCGCCGCAGTCTAGGGTCTGGTTGGACACGGTGTTACCGAGATCCAGCGGCACGAATTCACAGACATATAGCAGTGGGCTGTCCAGATCGGCGCAGGTACCGGTCACAAGGTAGCTCTCTTCGCCGTCATTACCCTGGTCTTGCTGGCTCGCATCAAGTGAGTCCGTCGAGTTCGTTCCGGAGTTCTGCGTAAACGGGAGCTGTTGTTGCCCATCGTCGAAGATGTCATCGGGGTCTGAGGACTCAAGTGTGGCGACGGGGCTTTGATTGGAGCTCGCCGTGATGAGCGTGGTATCGCAGGCATAGAGGCCTCGCTCGTCGGTCACCTTGACCGTAAAGGCATACTCTGGGTTCCGGTTGCCGTCATCAATCGTCTTCAGCTGGACCTCGACGTCATCGTCGCAGGCCACCGGCCCTTCGAAAAACGTCAGATCTCCATCGCAACCCACCGTGGCTTCGCCCTCGAACCAGTCGCAGCTCACCGGGGTGCCGCCGTCGAAGCTCGAATGGGACTTGCCGGCATTCAGGCTTGCCACGACCCTAGTTGGATCTTGCGGGTTGGCGTCGCGCCGGAATTGGTCCGGGCCAGCGTCGGCATAGGGCGGGACCTTGTACGGACTGCGCGTGCCGATGTAGATATCGGTGCCCAAGTCGCCGTCGAAGTTGGCAGCACCGACGGCGAGGCCCAGCTTCGGCACCTGCAGCAGGGTCCGTACGCCGTAGTCGGCGCCGTTCAGACCAGAGCCGAAGGCGTCGCGGGTGACGGCCTCGAAGGTCTCGCCATCTGCGGTGCGTAAGAGATCGAATCCCGGCTTCAGGTAATCGGCGGCAACTTCAAAGCCGAAGTTTCTTGCCGCCGCCACGATCTCTGGCCCTAAATTGAGGTCAAGCGTGCCCACATAGAGCTGCGGCGCCTTCAGCGGCGCAAGGAACTCGGCGAAGCGCCAGAAGTATTGGTACGGGCCGATCATGTAGGGCAGCGTTGTAGACGCTGGGTCCGGGTCCCCTGGATCCCAGCTGGTTCCATACCCGGGACCGGCGCCAGTGGTCGGAAAGCAGTCATCGTCACCGGCCTGTTCATCATCATCATCAAGCGGAATCAGGGATAATCCGGAAAAAGTCTCACCTGTCGCAATCAGGCTGATGGTCTTCCATAGCGCCTGCTCCGATGGTGTGAGATCGGCGACGCTATTCGCCATGTCGCCCCTGCTTTCCGGCGGGCAGTGAAACTCCGGTGGTGCTTGCCCGCCAGCGGGCGCCCAGTCCTTGCGCGGCCAGCCGATTAGCAGCTCCCACTGCGGGTTGGGTTGATGCGCATCCTTGACCCGCATCATCTCCGAGAACGAAATACCGAAGAACCCGGACTCGCTCGGTCCGACGTACAGATCGTTACCGAAGATGCCGAGCGTGGCGCCGGAGCCTGCGACGAAATCTGGATTTTGGTTGAACGCCTGGGTGACGAGATCGCCGGGCCGACCACCACCGTCTTCAATCACCGTCGTCCAGGTAATCTCGCAATGGCCGTCGCCGACCCAGGGCTCGACGCAGTTGCTTCCATCGCCCTTCACCAGCGCGAACCCGTCCGTGCGGTTACCGATGGAGACCCAGATATTGTTACCGACCACCTCGATCTGGAATACGCCGCGATGATTCGGGTTGCTGATGGGCTCATCCTCGGCCACATTCAGAATCGTCTCCCAGCGCGAGAACGGATTGGTCGGGTCATCGTTCATCAGCACGGT
>JAZBPM010000347.1:0-2752 GCA_036351615.1 Desulfofustis sp. | reverse complement strand
CAGGATGTCGGTGGTGCCGAGGACCAGGGTATCGTCTCCGGCCGGCAGGAAATGAAAGAGAAAACTCTCCGGCAGGCCCGTCGCGGTGGTTACGCTGAGCAGGACCGGCGTCTCAGGCTGCCGGCGCAGCAGGGCGATATCGATGGCCGGTTGGTCGAAGCGGACAAAGATGTCGGCCGCTTTACCGGCGAGGGCCTGTTCACCGAGCAAGGTCCGACTGCACGGGTTCGCTTCGACGATACTGCCGTCTGCAGACACCAGCAGGTAGATGAGTGATGCTTGGTGGGCCAGGTAGTGGCTCACAAGTGAGGGCAGGTGGTCCCTCATCTTTCGTCAGGCCGCCGTTATGGTCTGCTCGAGGTTTGCCAACGACGGGATATACGTCACCTGCGGGTAGTGGTGGGCGATGTCGCTGCCGCCCCAGCGAAAGGCCTGGCCGCCGACGATGATATCAAGATTTCGAAAATTGGCGTGAATCCGGTCGATGAGGCGATGCAGGCCGGCCATATTGAAATAGAGACTGACCGACAGGCCGACGAACTCCGGGGCGCGCTCATCGATCAGGCTGAGCAGGTCGTCGATCGGGGTGTTGGCGCCGAGAAAGGACACGTTCCAGCCGGTGCTTTCCATCAGGTCGGCAACCATGCGGGCGCCGATCTGGTGGTATTCGTTGACCGAACAGCAGAGGATGGCGGTGCGGCCGTGCGGGCTCGTATCGCCGAGCAGGGACGGGTAGATTGCCGCCAGGATTCGTTCGGTAATGGCGGTGGCGAGATGTTCGGTGGCCACGGAGATCCGGTTGTGTTCCCATAGCTCGCCGATCCGGTAGAGCGATCGCTGCAGCAGATCGACATACATGACAACCGGTGGGACCTGCACATCGAGCAGTCTATCGACTATCTTCAGGCAGGTACTGCTGTCGCCGCGCAGCAATGCTTCGAGGTACCGGTCGTAGACGTCTTCGCCGATCATTGAGCACTCATGTATACTTTCCGTCACTTCGTCACAGGCGCATGTAGTAGTGGTGACCCCGTGTTTACGGGGCAAACTGATTGGAGTATAGTTTGCCTGGTAAAGAAGCGCAAATTTTTCGCCGCTCCGGTCTGTTTTTACGATGCGGCCCGGTTGATCAACAGCACCGGCAAAACCGTACCCGCCCGGTCGGCTGCCCGGCCGATGCTGCAACCCTCGGGGTGCGGAACGCCTCCGGACGTCATGGACGACATGGACGAAGCACAGCTAAACAACCTGGATCAGCGCTTCGTCGGCCGCATTATCGATTCGATGGCCGACGGGGTGTTCACCATGGACGAGCAGGGCCGGATCACCTCCTGGAACCGCTCGATGGAGAGGATCAGCGGCTATTCTGCGGCCGAGGCGATAGGTCGGACCTGCGCGATTCTCAGCTGCAGTCGCTGTTTCGGTACGAGCTGTCCGGCCGATATCCGACGTTGCCGGATTTTCGAGCGGGATTCCGCCGAGGCCAAGGAATGTCAGGTTCGTCACAAACTCGGTCATGACGTACCGGTCATCAAGAATGCCAGCGTGGTGCGTGACGACAACGGCCGGATTCTCGGCATCGTCGAGACCATTACCGACCTCACCGAACTCAGCCGGGTGCGGCGGCGCGCCGAAGAGGCGGCGCTGCGACTCGGCGAGATACACCGGCTTGATAACATCATCGGCAAGAGCCCGGCCATGCGCGGCGTCTTCAGGTTCATCGAGGCAGCGGCGGCCAGTGACGCAACCGTGGCTATCCGTGGCGAGAGCGGTACCGGTAAGGAATTGGTCGCCGGCGCTATTCATTTTCGCAGTCCGCGCAGCCGGCAACCGCTCGTTACCGTGAACTGCAGTGCGCTCAGTGAGCCCCTGCTGGAGAGCGAATTATTCGGCCATGTCAAGGGCGCCTACACCGGAGCCCTGCGTGACCGTATCGGCCGTTTCGAGGAGGCCGCCGGCGGCACGGTGTTTCTCGATGAAATCGGCGATTTGAGTCCTCTCATTCAGGTCAAGCTGCTGCGAGTGCTGCAGGAGCGCGAGATCGAGCGGGTTGGTGAATCGAGGCGTCGGCCGATTGACATCCGCATCATCACCGCCACCCACCGGGACCTCGCCGCCCTGGTCAGGGAGGGCCGTTTTCGCGAGGACCTCTATTACCGGTTGAAGGTCTTTCCCATCGTTATTCCATCGCTTCGGGAGCGCCGTGAGGACATCCCGCTGCTGACCAGTCATTTTATCGATGCATTCAACAAGAAGACCGGCAAGCATATCGTCGATGTCGCCCCGGCGGTGATGCGTTTGTTTCTCGATCACGACTGGCCGGGCAACGTCCGAGAACTGGAACACGCCATCGAACACGCCTTCGTGCTGTGCGGCCGCGACCGGATCGATGTTGATGATCTACCCGTCGAACTGCGCCACGGTCCGCTTCCACCCGCAGCTCAGCGAGGTTTGACCGGACCGGCAAGCAGTGATCGGTCGCTGCTGACCAGAGCGGTATTGATCGAACAGCTCGACAACTGCGGATGGAACAAGGCCGAGGTGGCGCGCCGGGTCGGCCTGAGCCGAACGGCTATTTGGAAGTATATGAAAAAATGGAACATCCCCTTGCAGCGACACGAGACGACGACCAGCTGAGCACACCTTTCAGGTCGAATCACTGACACCGGGTAACGTTACGAGTAACGATAGTAACGTTACTTTGCCGTTCTTTTTCCTCCGGGCCATACCGCTTCGCCTTTTCCAGGGCTTT
>JAZBPM010000346.1:0-12451 GCA_036351615.1 Desulfofustis sp. | reverse complement strand
GGGGCGGCACCGGCAGACAGCCAGAGGAGAGCGGGGAAAATTAGGAATGTCGGGCAAAAGGGAGGCGCGCAAGAAAATTTCACCACAGACATATACACGATATTCCGAGGATAACATTTGATTGCGCAACGATGAGATTGGGCGAAATGACAATTTTCCAGGGTTCCCCATAATCAGCCAGGGAGAGCATATGAGCGATAAGGCAACCTTGACTATTGACGGGAAGAGCTACGAGTACGACGTCATTACCGGGAGCGAAAACGAGCGCTGTATCGACATTAAGACACTACGTTCCGAGACCGGGTGTATCACCATGGATCCCGGTTTTGGTAACACCGGTTCCTGTTATTCTTCGATCACCTATGTCGACGGGGCAAACGGTATCCTTCGCTATCGGGGATACCCGATCGAAGAGATCGCCGAAAAAGCGACCTTTGTCGAAACCGCCTATCTCATCCTCTACGGCGAGTTGCCCAATGCCCGGCAACTTGCCGATTTCAGGGCCTCGATCGCCGAACATGCGCCGCTTCACACCAGTGTGGAGCATCATTTCTCCGGGTTTCCCCGGTCGGCGCCGCCGATGGCCATCCTATCGGCCATGCTCAATATCATCTCCTGTTTTCACCCTGAAGTCCTCGATGTCCATTCGGAGGGGCCGGGTTTCGATAAGACGGCTGCGTTATTGCTCTCGAAGGTGCGGGCCATCGCCGCGTTTTCCTATCGCATGGCGACCGGGAAACCGCTGATGCACCCCAATCCCAGTCTGAGCTATTGTTCAAATTTTCTGCACATGATGTTCTCCGAACCGTATCGGGAATACATAGCTTCCCCGGTGGTGGAGAAGGCACTGACGCTGTTTCTCGTGCTGCATGCCGATCATGAGCAGAATTGCTCGACATCGACGGTGCGGGTGGTCGGCAGTTCCCGGGCCAACCTGTTCAGTTCCGTCTCGGCCGGGGTCTGCGCCCTCTGGGGGCCGCTGCACGGCGGCGCCAATGCCGGCGTGATCAGGATGCTGGAAGACATCAAGACTTCCGGCCGACCGATCAGTCATTATCTCGATCTCGCCAAGGACAAGAGCAACGATTATAAATTGATGGGGTTTGGGCACCGGGTCTACAAGAATTTCGATCCGCGATCCAAGATCCTGAAGAAACGCGTGTATGAGGTGCTCAACGAGTTGCAGCAACAGGATCCGCTGCTGGAGATTGCGCTTGAGCTGGAAGAAAAAACCCTTAAAGACGAGTACTTCATCGAACGCAATCTGTATCCCAACGTCGATTTTTACAGTGGTATCCTGCTCAGGGCCATCGGTATCCCGCTCAACATGTATACGGTGATGTTCGCCATCGGCCGGATGCCGGGCTGGATTGCCAATTGGAAAGAGCTGCACGAACATGGCCAGCGGATTTCACGGCCGCGCCAGATCTATACCGGTGAGACGACGCGGTCGTTCGTACCGTTGGCCCAGCGGTAGCGAATAGCCCGCAAACAGCAAGCCGAAAGGGGAGGACTGATGGCCAGACCGGAAAATGCAATGGAGATTTTTCGTCTGTTGAACAAAAGCAATTGTCGGGAGTGTGGTGAAAAGACCTGTCTGGCCTTTGCCGGTGCCGTTTTTCAGGGGCGACGCGCGATCGGTGATTGCCCGCACCTGAGTCCCCGGGTCATTGAGCGTTTTGCCGATGCTCGGTCCCTGGCTGACGCATGTTCTGACGATTCGTTCGATGAGCCGAGAAAACAGGTGGCCGCGCTCGATTTTCAGCAGGCCGCCACGCGCATTGGCGGGCGAGTTCAGGGGAATCGATTGACGGTCAAGATTCTCGGTAAGGATTTCAGTATCGACCATAGCGGCGATTTTCACACCGATATCCATATGTTGCCCTGGGTAATCGGCCCGTTTCTCGGCTATGTACTCGACTGCCGGGGGCGGGAGCTAAGTGGAGAGTGGCTCTCTTTCCGCGAGCTGCGCGGGGGCGCCGAGCGTTACCCTTTGTTCCGCAAGCGTATCGAAGAGGCGATGCGGCAGATTGCCGATCGCTATCCCGACCTGTTCAGCGACATGGCACACCTGTTTCGGGGACGGCAGATCAACAGCCCGTTCGAATCCGACGTCAGTGTCGTTCTCCCGGTGTTGCCGCTGGTGCCGATCATGATCTGCTATTGGCAGGCGGATGAGGGTATGGGTTCAGATTTGCTCATCTTTTTTGATCGGTCGGCGGACGATAACATCGGCGTCGACAATGCCTACACGCTGGCGGCCGGCCTGACCCAGATGTTCGAGAAACTGGCCCTGCGTCACGGAGTTCCCATCGATCACGCCCATCTCAACTAAGGACTACCAACGGCGGGACAGGTTTTAACCTGTCCCCCGCTCATGTTCAAAGGACGTCTTGGTATTCTCCTTCGGCCAACTGGTGAAAGACGGATTATCATGTGTCCCCGTGACGGGGAGTCACACCAAACAATGAAAATCGGCGTCCTGGTCGGAAGGGCTGACCGGTCCTGCCTCCGGCTTCTGCGCTGCGGCCTGATCGACTGGCCTTCGAGGCCGGCAGACAGGCCATACATGGCCTGGTCGCCGGCTGCGGACGTCCTGCCCGCAGCCCTACGGGCCTGATTCTCCGGCCCGCAGGGCCTTCGCGATGCAGCCTCCGACAGAACCGGCCAGCCCGGGGTCCTGGTGTTCATGGAAAAAACAGCGGGAAAAATTTCAACCAACGGCGGGACGGGGATCAACCTGTCTTCCGCTAACCTCCACAAGCCGCAGCCGGAAGGACCGGCCAACCCGGAAGACTTTTCCTGCTAAACAGGTTGTTGATTTTGTTGATGCAAGTGAGACAAAAGCGCTTGTCGGCAGGCCCGGCTCAGTGGTAGGATGTGTGCATTGGCACATTAAAGCAAAGGAGGCCTGTCGTGGAGAAGATACTGATCGTTGGTTGTAAAAATACCATGGATGATGTTTGCATCGGCTGTTCCCGTTGTCTGGTGGCCTTCAACCGCCGCCAGGGGGTGTTTGAGATTTACGAGGGTGAGGAAGCGGAGATTGTCGGCATGGTCGGGTGCGGGGGATGTCCGGCCCCGGCTATCGTGACGCGGCTGATGCAAGTGAAGTTGTGGAACGACCCGATGAAAGAAAAGCCGACGGTCATCCACATCGCTCCCTGTATCGCCGAGCAGTGCCCATACAAGGATGACATCATGAAAAAAATCAAGGCAAAGGCGGGAGTACGGGTGATCGAGGGAACTCACCCGTACGTACCCGCAGACATCTTTGCCTGACACCGTCCGGGTGCAGGTGGCCGGTTGCCGTACCGGCCACCTACCAGTTCGTTTCGAGCAGCGCGAAGTAGCCCTGTGGCCTGACGCAGGCCGGGCATTTGTCGGGAGCTTCCCGGCCACGGTGCAGATAGCCGCAGCCGAGGCATTTCCAGATCCGCTCGTCGCTGCGGGCAAAAACCCGGTCGCCGGCGATATTGTCGGCCAAGCCGCGAAACAGCTCTTCGTGGTGCCGCTCGGCAACGCTGATCGCATCGAATGTGTCTGCCGCCCGTGCCAGCCCTTCGTCGTGGGCGATTCGGGCAAACTCCCGGTACATTTCTTCATGAACGAAGCGCTCTAGTTCGGCGGCGGAGAGCAGATTGGCACGGGTATCTTCGATGACGCCGGCCGGAAATCGCCAGGTGATTTCCAACTCCCCGCCGTTGAAGAACTTGAAGAAACGCAATGCGTGCTCGTATTCCTGAGCGGCTGTTTCATCAAAAATGCGGGCGACCTGAATATAACCGTCTTCTTCGGCCCGTCGGGCAAAGAAATTGTAACGGGTGCGGGCCTGAGCCTCTGCCGAGTAGGAAATCAGCAGGTTGCGGGAGGTCCGGCTTTCTCTGAAGGAACCCATCGAAGGCCGGCCTATTCCTCGATTTCGATGGCGTCGGCGCCGCATTCGCGAGCCGCCTGCCGAACGATATCCTCGAGATGCGCCGGAATCTCATCGTACTTGACGACCGACAGCAATTTGTCTTCATCATAGGCAAATACTTCAGGGCACAGTTTGTTGCAGTTGCGATCGCCCATGCACTGGCTGGTAATCGTTGCTTTCATGCCGATCTCCCTGTTGCGGCGGCTGATGCCGCCGATGATGGTGATACTGCTGATTGAAGTCAGGACTGTCTTGTGTTTTATCGAAGGAAGTTCGATCAGTCAATGAGAACTTTTCTCCGAGAGGTTTGTCCTCGCAGGGCTATCGTCGTCTGTGTTGCTGTTTGAGACAATGACCTTGTCAACAGACAGAGTGCCTCCGCCGCCGGTGGAATATCGGCAGGTCGGTGATTCGGCAACCCTAATGTCAGCGCTGGGGTGAGATCTGGTAGCGTTTCATCCGGTTCCACACGGTCACCCGGGAGATGCCGAGCATCCGGGCGGCCTGGGACTGGTTACCGTTGCACGTGTCGAGCGCTTCGAGCAACTCCTGCCGTTCGATTTCCTGCAGATTGAAAGCTGTCCGCTTGGCGGGGGACGGCTGTATCCTCTGGCCGGTAATGGTTTCCGGAAGGTGATTGGGGTGGATGAGCGAATTGTGACAGGTAACAAAGGCATACTCCAGCGCACCGCGCAATTCCCGGACATTGCCGGGCCAGCTGTGATGCATCAGGATTTCCATGGTGTCTTCGCGAATGCCGTTGATTTCCTTGTCGGTTTTCAAACGTAGTTTGGTGACGAACGATTCGGCGAGCAGCGGGACGTCTTCGACCCGTTCCCGGAGCGGCGGCAGGAAGATCGGAATGACGTTGATCCGGAAGTAGAAGTCCTGTCGGAATAAGCCTTTGCCGACCAGTGCCGGCAGATCCTGGTTGGTGGCGGAAATGATGCGCACGTCGCTGGCGATCGGCGTGCTTGAGCCGACCCGCTCGAAGGTTTTCTCTTCGAGGACCCGGAGCAGTTTGATCTGCGTCGGCAGCGGCAGGTCGCCGATCTCGTCGAGAAACAGATCACCCTGATCGGCTTTCTCGAAACGGCCGACCCGATCTTTGTAGGCGCCGGTACAGGCCCCGCGGACGTGGCCGAATAACTCGCTCTCCAGCAGCGATTCGGTGAGGCTGGCGCAATTGACTTTGACAAACGGCTTGTCCCGGCGACCGCCGATCTCGTGGATGGCTCTGCTAACCAGCTCCTTGCCGGTACCGCTTTCTCCGTAGATGATGACCGGCGCATCGGAATGGGCGGCATTATCGATCATGTCGTAGACCCGGTGCATGGCTGCAGAAGAACCGACGATGCCGTGGAACTGGTTCTCGCTGGACAGCTGTTTGCGAAACGCCTCGAGTTGGTGCTCCTTTTCGATGATTTCGGTCAGATCGGTGATAGTTGCCACCGTGCCGATGGTATGGTTCGAGCCATCGCGCAACAGCGCGGTATTTTTCAGGGCGTGGATCAGGGAGCCGTCCTTGCGGCGGATTCGGCACTGGTGCTGGATTGCTTCGTGCTGCGGTGCCAGGCAGATGTCGGTGGCTTCCTGCTCCTGCTCTTCCTGGCGGCAGGTGTCGCAGTCCAGGATACGGCAGGAATTACCGATCAGCTCCTCACGGCTATAGCCGGTGATTTCCTCGAAAGCCCGGTTGACTGAAACGATGGCCCCACCGGTATTGATAATCATGATTCCGTCGCGAATGGTGTTGACCACCGTCTTCCAGAATCCTTCCAGCTCTCGCCCGATCATCAGTCCACCTGTTAAGGATTAACACCTGTTCATGCGCATGCCTTTAACACTTTAACACCTGATGAACAATGTGCAGCGGCACCGGCTGCTATTCTAACAAATCACAGGCCGTTGGGAAACACCGTAATATGCTGGGCAATGATGGTAATCAGCAGAAAATTCTAGAAGAAATTATCGCTGACGTTCTCCATCAACAGAACTGATGGAGAGCTGGCCCGGTTGTTGCGTTCATCAGCGATATGGTTTTCCAAGGAGTATCGAGCAGTGACTGACAAACCTCATATTATCATGGACCTGCGTAATTTCGTATCGTGGGTGGCACTGTTAAAGATCACCCAGGTGTTTGACGCGATGGCCGTGTCCGATGTGCTGGAGATCCGCGGCGCCGACCCCGACACCAAGCAGGACCTATTCAAGATTCTACCAGCAGCGGCATATGAGGTTTTGACGGTGGACGATCAAGAGGAAGCGGGAGGTGCTTTCCAGGTCCGTATCCAGAAACGGACCTGACGAGCAGCCCTGCCGCAAGATTCGATAAACCGAAAGGATAAGCAGATGGGCGAAACCAGCATTGCAATCAAAGGAAAGAAGCAGTCCTCGTTCAAGGACAAGGTCAAATCCATTATTCCCGGGGGCGGCAATCTCGATCTCTGTCTGACCTGCGGCGCCTGTGCCTCGGGGTGTCCGGCCTCCGGCCTGGAAAACATGGACCCGCGCAAGTTTCTGCGGATGTGTGCGATGGGCCTCGACGAGGAGGTGACCACCACTCCCTGGGTGTGGATGTGCACCATGTGCCAGCGCTGTATCTATGTCTGCCCGATGCAGATCGACATCCCGCAACTCGTCTACAACGCCCGTGCCGCGTGGCCACGCGACGCCAGGCCCAAAGGCATTCGCGATTCCTGCGACATGGCTCTGCGCAACGATTCCGGTTCGGCCATGGGCACCGCACCAGACGATTTCGTCTTTGTCGTCGAGGATGTGCTGGCCGAGTATCATGAGGCGCAGCCCGAGTTCAAGGATATGGTGGCGCCGATCGACAAGCCGGGGGCCTACTTCTTCCTCAACCAGAACTCCCGGGAGCCAAACACCGAACCCGATGAACTCGTGCCGCTGTGGAAGATTCTTCACCTGGCCGGGGTTGACTGGACGTATGGCAGTCGCGGTTGGGCGGCCGAAAACTACTGCATGTTCCTGGCCGACGACGATTGCTGGAAGCATGTCATCAAGGTCTCGGCGGAGCAGGCGGACCAGCTGGGGTGCAAGGTCTTTCTCAATACGGAATGAGGGCACATCACCTTCTCAGTCCGGGCCGGACTGAAAAAATTCAATATCGACCACAAATTCGAGGTCGCTTCGATCTATCAATACTACGCCAAGTGGATCCGTGAAGGCCGTCTCAAGGTCAATTCGGACTGGAACCGGGAACGCAGGATCAAGTTCACCATCCAGGATCCGTGTCAGATCGTGCGCAAGAGCTACGGAGATGCGGTTGCCGAGGATCTGCGCTTTGTCGTCAGGTCGGTGGTCGGCGCGGAAAACGTCATCGAGATGACCCCGAACAAGTCCAACAACTATTGTTGTGGCGGCGGCGGCGGCTTCCTGCAGTCGGGTTTTACCCAAGGCAGGCACGATTACGGCCGGCTGAAATACGAGCAGATTATCGCCACCGGTGCCGATTACTGCATTGCCGGCTGCCATAACTGCCATGCCCAGATCCACGACCTGGCGCACCATCACGGCGCCACCTACAACACCGTGCATATCTGGACCCTGATCTGTCTGTCCCTGGGGATCCTCGGTCCGAACGAGCGTGCTTATCTGGGGGACGACCTCAAGGACGTCGACGTATTCCACCCCGAAACGTCCCTGTACTAGCGATTGTCATGCACCCGGGGCAAGAGATTATTCTGTCAGCTCTTATCTGGAGGGAAAGAATCATATGAGTTTCTCAAAGCGATTAGCAGCACACGAATTTGTCGTTCTGGCCGAGATGCACACCCCGAAAGGGGTCAATATCACCGGTCTGGTCAATGACGCCCGGCGCATCAAGGGCAGGATCGATGCCGTCGTCGTTCCCGACATGGACAACGGCATCATGCGGATGAGCGCCCTGGCGGGCGGCGTCCTCATGCAGCAGCAGGGAATCGAGGCGATCATCCATATCTATTGCCGGGACCGCAACCGCATGGCCTTGCAGGGCGATCTGCTGGCCGCTCACGTGCTCGGCATCCGCAACGTGATGGTAACGCACAGCGAGGAGATGAGTCAGGGGGATCACCGCGAGGCCAAAGAAGTCTTCGATCTGAGCGAAGTCGAACTGGTCCGGACTGTCGGTGAATTATGCGGGGGACAGGATCTGAGCGGCTTCGAGCTCGACGGTTCGCCAGATTTTACCGTCGGTTGCACGATTGCTCCCTATGCGGACGAGGCCGCTCTGGCCGGTGAGCTGCAGGCGGCAGCCGACAAGGTGGCCGCCGGTGCGAAATTCGTCATTACTCCACCGGTCTTCGATCTCGAGCACTTTCAGTCGTTTCTGGCACAGGCCAAAGGCTTGGGTGTCCCGGTCATCCCGACCGTATTTTTGCTCAAATCCCTGGCTATCGCCCAGTATATAGCCCGAAGCGAACCGGGTGCGAAGATATCCGAGGAGTTGGTCCGGCGGATCCGCAAGTCATCCGACCGGGAGGCGGAAGGCCTGAAGATCGCCGGCGAGACCGTCGCCGCCCTCAGAGATATGGCCCAGGGGGTCATGCTGCAGACGCTTGGGTGGGAACACAAGCTTCCCGTTATCCTCGACCATGCCGGATTGTAGGGGCATCGCGGCAACCAGTGTTCGAATCGGCACCGGGCAACCGGTCCTTATCCTCACCCTCATGAAAGAAGATGGCATTGTAGAGCGCAACTAAGCCGGATGACCCGCCCGACACCGTGAGACAACACGTGCTGAGGGCGGCGACGGTACAGCGGGCTTCTACGAGGCTGTCCAGGACAGGTACCAATGCAAAACACGAATCTATCGCAGACGAGTAATCGAGTGCTGATTGTCGGCGGCGGCCTGGCAGGCATCCGCGCCGCCCTTGATCTGGCTGAAGCGCAGAAAGACGTCATTCTTGTCGATACGGCGGAAAACATCGGCGGATTGATGACGCAGCTGGATCGAACGTTTCCGACCAATAACTGCGACCTCTGCACGCTGGCCCCGAACCTTTCCGAAAGTGGCCGTCAGGAACACATCACGCTTATGCCGATGACCACGCTCCGGGAAGTGACCGGCGAGCAGGGTAATTTCATCGTCACGCTGGAGACGGCACCGCGCTATATCAATCTCGATCGCTGCACCGGTTGTGGTGAATGTTTCCAGGCCTTTCCGGAATGTGTCCGCTTTACGCCGGGACTCGACCACCGGGCACCGACCTGTATGCGCTATCCTCAAGCCACCCCGCAGGCCTTTTCCATCGATCTGGCCAAATGCACCGATATCGAGGCATTGGTCAAGGTCTGTCCGGCCGGGGCCATCGTGCCCGACGATATCGGCAGCAAGGGCAACGTTGCCTGCGGCGCGATCGTGCTGGCACCGGGGGCCTCGTTGTTCGATCCGAGTGGTCTCGATTACCTCGGTTATGGAGAATTACCGGACGTCGTCACCTCGCTTGAATACGAACGGATCCTATCCGCTTCCGGCCCGACCGGAGGGCGCCTGCTGCGGCCGTCCAACGGTCAGCCGCCGAAGAAAGTGGCCTGGATTCAGTGTATCGGTTCGCGTGGCCTGCAAAAAGGGGCCGCGCCTTATTGTTCCGGCGCCTGCTGCATGTTCGCCCTGAAAGAGGCGATCGTCACCCGGGAGAGATTTCAGGAAGACACCGAGACGACGATCTTCTACATGGACATGCGCACCTTCGGCAAGGATTACGAGCTGTATTACCAGCGGGCGAAAAACGAGTTCGGTGTGCGTTTCATTCACAGTCGGCCGCACAGTATCCTGCGGCCGGAGGGAGCCGAGAACCTGCACCTCTCCTACACGACCGACGATTCCCCGGTGCTGATCAACGAGGAATTCGACATGGTCGTACTGGCCACCGGTTTCCGTATCGGTGAAGAGGCCCGGCAACTGGCAGCCGTCTGCGGGATAGAGCTCAACGATGATCATTTTCCCATCCATACCGGACTCAACCAGGTGGCCACCAGCCGTCCCGGCATCTATGTCGCAGGTACGTTCCAGGCCCCCAAGGATATTCCGGAGACCATGGTACAGGCCAGCGCCGCCGCCTGCCTGGCCGGTCATGACGTCAGCTCGCCGGAACGTGAGGAGGAGATTGCCGACCCGCTGCCCCCGGAGCGTCACCTGGTCGGAGAGGAGCCGCGGGTCGGCATTTTTGTCTGCGACTGCGGCGAGAACATCGGCGGCGTCGTCGATGTTGAAGCTCTGGTAGCCCGGGTCGGCGCATTGCCGCATGTGACGGTGGCGCAGGCGGCGGGACACGGCTGCAGCCGCGAGTCGATGGAGCATATTCGGGCCACCATTGAGCAGCAGGGGATCAACCGGGTGGTGATCGGCGGCTGCTCGCCCCGCACCCACGAGGCCAAGTTCCAGGATCTGTTGCGCCGGGCCGGTCTCAACAAGTACCTGCTGGAATTTGCCAATATCCGTGATCAGGCCACCTGGGTCCATGCCCATCAGCCTGAAAAAGCGACGAAAAAAGCCGAAGAGCTGATCAGGATGGCGCTCGGTGCGGTGCTCAAGGCCCAGCCCCTTGCCGAACATCGGTTGCCGATCAATAAAAATGTTTTGGTCGTCGGTGGCGGTGTCAGCGGTATGACCGCGGCGCTGGAGTTGGCCGAACAGGGGTTCAAGGTCTACCTGGTGGAACGAAACGCCCAGCTCGGCGGCCTTGCCCCCCGGATTCACCGGACCTTGGAGGGGGACGATGTGCAGGAATTTGTCGCCGACCTGGTGGCGCGGACGTCTGCTCATAGCAATATCGATGTCATTACGTCGGCAATCATTGTCGATCATGGTGGCATGCCCGGTCTGTTCAAGACCGGTATGCAGGTCGGCAAGCAGCTCTTCTACCGGCAGATCGAGCACGGAATCACGATCCTGGCCACCGGTGCCATGCCGCATCGGCCCGATCTTTTCCTGCTCGGTAAGCACGAGGATGTTAAGACACAGCTGGAGACTCAACAGCTGCTGGAAGAACGGCCCGAACTCGTTCGCGGCTGGGAAAATGTGGTCATGATCCAGTGTGTCGGGTCGCGCACCGAGGACAATCCCAATTGTTCGCGCATCTGCTGTCAGACAGCGGTGAAAAATGCCTTGCGGATTCTTGAAATCAACCCCGAGGCACGCGTTTTCGTGCTCTACCGCGACATGCGCACCTACGCTTTCCAGGAAGAGTATTACCAGCAGGCCCGGGCCAAGGGTGTAATTTTCGTCCGTTACCATCAGGACCGGCCGCCGCAGGTCAGTGAGGTCGGCGGCAAGCTGGAAGTAGTTTACCAGGATATTATCCTCGGTCGGGAGGTACAGGTCAGCACCGATTGTCTCTGCCTGAGCACCGGCCTGATCGCCGAGCAGGACAACACCGAGGAACTGGCGATGATCTTCAAGCTGCCGCGAACTAACGATGGCTATTTCCTGGAGGATCACATTAAGCTGCGGCCGGTCGATCTGCCGGTCCCCGGTTTTTTTGTGGCCGGTACCGCTCATGCGCCGAAGACCATCGCCGAGAGCCTGGTGCAGGCCCGCGCCGTCGCAGCTCGCGCTCAGACCATGCTGGCCAGCGATTATATCAGTCTTGGCGCAGCGACCGCCCGGGTCGATTCGAAGCTGTGCGCAGCCTGTCTGATCTGTGTGCGTGCTTGCCCGTTTGGTGTTCCGTTCATCAATGCCGACGGCTACTCGGAGATCGATCCGGCCAGGTGCCACGGTTGCGGCGTCTGTGCCTCGGAGTGTCCGGCTAAGGCCATCCAGCTGATGCAGTTCGAGGATGACCGGATTCTCTCGAAACTTGAACAACTTTTTGAAGAGGTGGAAGGATAATGGAATCATTTGAACCCGTCATCGTGGCCTTCTGCTGTCACTATTGCGCCTATACTGCCGCAGACATGGCCGGCAGCCAGCGACTGCCCTATCCGTCTAACGTCAAGATCGTTCGGGTCCCCTGTTCCGGTAAGGTCGACGCGCTGCATATCGTCAAGGCCTTTGAAAAAGGAGCGGATGGTGTCTATGTCGCCGGTTGTCTGGAGGGTGATTGCCATTTCAAGAACGGCAACGACAAGGCGGCCAGGCGCGTTGACTACGTGAAGCGCTACCTCGAGGAGATCGGCATCGAGAGTGAGCGGTTGATGATGGTTCGCATGTCGGCCGGCATGGGTGCTCGATTCGCCCAGGTGGCCACTGAAATGACCGAAAAGATACGCCGGCTCGGCCCGAGCCCGATCAAGGCCGCAGCCGCATGAGGCAGCGACGGCGACTATCTGAGCCGATTATACAAGGAGAATGAATTACCATGATTACGGCGGAACGAAAACCTTTGGAAGAGATTATCGATTACGTCAAACCCTTCAAGCGCATCTTGCTGCTCGGTTGTAACGAGTGTGTCACGGTTTGTGCTGCCGGGGGAAGAAAAGAGGTCGGTCTGCTGGCCTCTGGCCTGCAGATGGCCATGCTCAAGACCGGATCGAGCATCGAAATCCGAGAGCATACCCTGGAACGCCAGTGTGATCCGGAAT
>JAZBPM010000345.1:0-3205 GCA_036351615.1 Desulfofustis sp. | reverse complement strand
GAAGCGGCCCGCATCTCCGGGCTGGTGACCACGGCGCTGCACTTCGGGCTGCTGATCGTGCTCGGATTTGCGCTGACCTTTATCCAGGTGGTCTTGCTCGAATGGGTCGGCCAGTCGGTGATGCACCGCATTCGCCAGGATCTGTTCGCCCATATCCTCGATCTCGACCTGGCCTTTCTCAACGGTCAACCGACGGGGCGGCTGGTGACCCGGCTGACCAACGACGGGCAGAACATGCACGAAATGTTCACCTCGGTGCTGGTCACCCTGTTCAACGATATCCTCCGCCTGGCCGGCATCCTTGTCGTGCTGCTGCTGATCAATTTCCGGCTGGGACTGGTGATGTCGCTGTTCATCCCGATCGCCCTGCTGCTGACCGTGGTCTTCGCCCGGCTGGCACGCGAAAAATTCCGGGCCATCCGCAGCCAGCTGTCGCGGCTCAACAGCTATACCCAGGAAGCGGTGTCCGGCATCGTTATCATCCAACTCTTCGGCCGGCAGCGCCGGGCCGCCGAGCGCTTCGCCGGCCTCAGCGCGGAGTATCTGGCCAGAACGCTCAGTCAGATCCGGCTGTTCGGCGCCTTCATGCCGCTCACCGAGCTGCTCAGCTCCATGGCCATCGCACTGATTCTCTGGTACGGCGGCGCCCAGGTCATCGACAGGACCCTGACCATCGGCGAAATGGTCGCCTTCCTCGCCTATATGCGCCTCTTTTTCCAGCCGCTGCGGGAGTTGTCGCAGAAATATTCGATCGTCCAGTCGGCCCTGGCCTCGGCCGAGAGAATCTTTGCCACCCTCGACACGAAAGCCGCTTTCACCGATCCGCCCAACCCGCGACAGCTGACGGCTCCTGCCGGCCGCCTGTCGTTCAACGACCTCAGTTTCAGCTATGAACCGGACCAGCCGGTTCTCGTCGACTTCACGCTGCGCATCGAACCCGGCGAAATCGTAGCCGTCGTCGGCGCCACCGGCTCCGGCAAGAGTACCCTGATCAACCTGCTGCTGCGCTTCTACGAGCCGCAGCGCGGCACCATTAAAATCGACGACGTCGATATCGCCGAGCTGCGGGTCCGGCAGCTGCGTCGCATCGTCGGCGTCATCCTGCAGGATGTCTTCATCCTCAAGGATACCCTGCTGGCCAATATCGTCATGGACACCGGTTGCTCCCGAGAGCAGGTCGAAGCGGTGCTGGAACAGACCGGCATGACCCGTTTTGTCGCCAAGCTGCCGGCCGGACTGGATACCATGCTCGGCGAAGGCGGTCGGGACCTGTCCACCGGTGAAAAGCAATTGCTCTCCTTTGCCCGGGTGTTGTGCCGGGACCCTGCAATCCTGGTGCTCGACGAGGCCACCGCCTCGATCGACTCGGAGACCGAAAGCATCCTCGAAGAGGCGATCGCCCGCAGTTTCGAGGGCCGCACCTCGATCATCATCGCCCACCGGTTGTCTACCGTGCGGAGGGCCGACCGGATCGTCGTGATGGAAAACGGCCGCATCATCGAGCAGGGATCGCCCGAAATCCTGTTCGCCGCGGACGGCCACTACTCCCGGCTGCTTCGCCTCGATCTGCTCGATGGACAGATACCTTCAATCACCACCTCGCCGCACGGCGAGCAGCACCACAGCGAGATTTCCCGCCGGCCGTCCGGCTCCCGGCGGCTGCCACCGAAAACGCAGGATTGATACAAACCTGTCGAACCGGTTAAGGATGCGCTACCGACACGAAGACAGACGCGACACACCATGAAACAGCCACAAGCACAAAAAACCATCCTCTGGTGGGGACGCTTTGACGCCGACTACTCCCGCAACCGAATCCTGCGCGGTCTGCTGAGAAAGTGCGGGCATCAAATCGTCGATTTTAAGCCGCACTCCTCGCTGACCGGCACCATCGAATCGATCTTCGCCGGTCTGCCACCGGTGGACGCGCTCTGGGTGCCGACCTTCCGGCAGAGCGACCTACGTTCGGCCCGCCGCTTTGCCGACCGCCGGGGTATCCCGCTCATCTTCGATCCGCTGATCAGCGCCTGGGACAAAGCGATCTTCGAGCGGCAGAAATTCCCCGCCGGCAGCCGGCGCGGCAAGCGACTGCTGGCCTGGGAACGCTCGCTGTTTGGTGCCGCCGACCTCGTTCTCGCCGATACCGCGCCACACCGCCGCTTCTTCGTCGAGACGCTCGGCGCTGCGCCGGAGAAAACCTTCGTCGTGCCGGTCGGCGCCGAAGAGGCTCTCTTCCCCGCGCAGCCGATACACGAACCTCACCAGCCGCCGGAGCTGCTGTTTTTCGGCAGTTTTATCGGGCTGCAGGGGCCGGAGATTATCGTCGATGCGGCTGCCCGTCTGCCCGAAGCACGCTGGACACTGCTCGGCGACGGGCCGCTCGGCCCGGCCTGCCGACAGCAAGCGGGTGCTCTGCCGCAGGTGCGCTTCGAATCGTGGTTGCCCTATGACCGACTCGCCCGACGGATCGGTGAGGCTGACATCCTGCTCGGCATTTTCGGGGCCTCGCCGAAGGCCGGACGGGTCATCCCGAACAAGGTCTACCAGGCGCTGGCCTGCGGACGGCCGCTGATCACCCGCTGCTCTGATGCCTACCCTGAAGAACTTAAAGGTGATCCTTATAGCGGCATCTGCTTCGTGCCGCCTGCCGATGGTCCGGCGCTGGCGGCCGCTGCCGCCGCCCTGTTGGCCGAGCCGCAGAAACTGGCCGATCGGTCTCTGCTGGCGCGACGCAGCTATGAGCGTTTTTTTTCCGGCGAGTCCGTCAAACAGGCCCTGCTGACCGCCCTGGCCGCAATCGATCTGTAGGGAACCTAGAAAATGAAAGAAATTCCGAATTTTTCAAGGTCCCCTGTAGGCTCACCGCTCTCCCCACCCTCCTACCTCGTGGCATAAATCCCTTTTTTTCGACTATTTGCCTCTTTTATGATACATTTTTCTTTGACAGCAGGAACAATGTCGCTTATTTCTATTTAAGTTTTTTGTTAAACACACGCCCTTTCACCCGAACCGAGCCACGGGGTATTTCCATGACCTACGCAGCACCGCCGCTTCGACACCTCTTCACCGCCGCGTGCCTGGCACTGGCCCTCTGCCTGGCCGGTCCGGCGGCCGCCGCCGACCGGCCCGACGCCTGGACCGCACGGCAGGCAGTAATCTATGCCCTGCAAAACAGCCCGGACAGCAAGATCGCCCGGCAACGCAT
>JAZBPM010000344.1:0-2981 GCA_036351615.1 Desulfofustis sp. | reverse complement strand
GGCTGCTGCGCTGTGGCCTGATCGGCTAGCCTCCGCTCCCCTTCGGGCCTGATTCTCCGGCCGGCCGGGCCTTCGCGATGCAGCCTCCGGCAGAACCGGTCGACCCGGGGAACTGATTTTCATATAAAAATATCAAGACCGGTTTTGATCGGGTCTCTGCTAACTGGTGTTCGATATTTTTCCTGAAAATATGCTATAATAGCGGGCGTGAGCAGGAGAGAGGGGCGTCGTATGCGGCCGGAACTGCCGGCGACACGGCTCTGTTGGTTTGAAATGACGGCGCATGCAAACTGAGCGCCGCAACGGGAAAGAGTATTGTGGGTTTCAAACAGCATTTCAGAACCGGCACGGTCAAGGTCGGGGAAGGAGAGGAAGTCAGGAGTTTTGAAGTAAGCCCGTGGCTTCCTGCCGGCACACTGCTGGCATCGCTCAAGACTGATAGCTCGGCTCCGGATGACAAAGAAGCGCAGGAAACCGTACTGGCTCCGGGTCCACATGTCGAATACAGTGCCGACAAGCGTGGTCTGTTGGCTGCAGTTTCCGGCTATCCACGGTTATCCACGAAAAAAGAGGGATCGGCCCGGGTGGTGATCGTCGAGGTCGAGCCGCTGCTCGTTATCAGTGAGGACGGCTGGTCGGTCAAGTTGAACCTCTATCCTCCCATCGATGGTTACCCGGCGCCTGATCAACAGCAGCTTCTCGAGCAACTGGAACAAGCCGGTGTGCGCTGGGGGGTGCGGGAAAAAGCGATCGCCGGCGCCCTTGACAAGGTGCACGGTGAACGAACCCCGGTGCTTGGATTGGTCATTGCTCGCGGTCGGATGCCGGTTAATGGCCAGAACGGTAAATTGCGCATTGAAGTAGAGGTTGGCGAACAGCCGGGACGCGAGCAGTCCGACGGTAGTATCGATTTCAAGGAGCGCAACGTTTTTATCGGTGTCGACGCCGGTCAGCTGCTGGCCACCAGAATTGCCGCCACGGCCGGCTTGCCGGGGATCAACGTCTACGGTCATGAGGTACCCCAGGTACCGGGCAAAGAATTGTCCGTCAAGTCCGGTGCCGATATCGTTTATGACGAACGGACCGGACAGATCAGGGCTGCTTGTGGCGGAGTGGTGTCGGTGATTAACGATGCCACGGTCAAGGTCACCTCCAAACAGGTTATTTCCGAGGATATCGACTTTACTACCGGCAACGTGCGGAGCAAAGGCGGCGTTGAAGTCGGCGGGTCGGTAAAACCCGGTTTCATATTGAAAGCCGGTGGTGATGTCCTGGTCAACGGGATCATCGAGTCCGGTCAGGTTGCCGGTGGCAATGTGATTGCCCGGGGCGGTGTGACCGGAAAGCAGTCGATCATCGAAGCCGGTGGTGATGTTTTTCTGCACTACCTCGAAGAGGGGCGCATTGTCAGCAATGGTGCGGTGCATATCGCCAAGGAGGCCTATTTCGCCGATATCCGTTGTCATGGCTCGGTGACCTCCGGCGCGGAGTCGCGCATCATCGGCTCAAAACTTTTTGCCGGCGGGTCATTGTCGCTCGTCCAGGTGGATACTGATTCAAGTCCCCATTCTTCCTTGTCAGCGGCTGTCGATTTCGAGCGGTTCGAGCGGCTCGGGCAACTCATCGAGAGGCAGAAGGCGTGCGAGGAGGTGGTCTTCAGACTGCGTCATCGGTTGGGACCGGGGGGGACTTCTCCCGACCTTGAGGAGCATGAAGAAGAGTTGGCCGATTGCCGCAGGGCGCTGCAGGGCTTTAACCTCATCCCGGTTTCGGCCGACGATGATACCGCCGGCGGCCTGCGTTTTGCTTGTGGTCAGAAAATCGAGATCGCCGGCATCATCCAGGCCGGTGCGACCATTCGCATCGGCAACAGCGAAGCGACACTGAAGCACACCTGCCGGGAGGGTTTTTTTGCGCTCAACAGCGAGACGCAGAAGATTACCTTTTATTCGAGTCGGAACCCCTTGCAGAATATCGTTTTATAAGTAGAGCCTTTTGCAAAACTTAGATTTTCGTTCAAAATCAAGGCATGCGAAAAATTTTACCGCAGGCATATACATGATATTCCGAGGATAAAATTTTGAGCATAACGTAGAGTTTGGGCGAAAAGATTGTTTTGCAAATGGCTCAAGTAGATCAGAGTGCGCGAAAAGGAGTGACATGTACGTAGAATTGTGGATGAAACGAGATGTCGTCAGTATTTCTCCGGAGACGAGCCTGGCTGAAGCCAGTGAGTTGTTCGGCAAGCACCGGATCCGACGGTTGCCGGTGGTACGGGAAGATGTCCTGGTAGGTATTGTCAGTCCCGGTGATATTGAAAAAGTCATGCCCTCCATCCTCGATTCCGACAACAGTCAAGAGGGGGAGTACTTGAGCACCACGACCCCGATCAGTGCGGTAATGACATCTTCACCGATTACGGTAAGCCCCGACGCCGCACTGCTCGAGGCGGTTGAAAAGATGCGCCGCAATAAAATCGACGGATTACCGGTGGTCGAGAGCGGGCGGTTGGTCGGTATTATCAGCATTACCAACGTGCTCGACGCCTTTCTCGATATCATGACCACCGAGGGAGCCGGAACCCGCCTCGACCTGAAGATCGATCATCGCCCGGAGTCCTTCTTCAAGATGATCAAAGCATTTCAAAGGCACAACAAAGAAATTCTGGCCATTATCCAGCATCATGATTTCAGCCGCGAGCAACAGCTGGTCAGTATCGAAATCCGCGGTAAGGAAAGCGAGGACTTGCTGAATCAGCTCTGGGACAGCGGGGTCACGGTCGAGCGGGTCACGCCGACCTTCTGAGCTTCACCAAATCAACATGATATACTAACAAAAGACAAACACGATTTTTTTATTATCCATACAACATTGACGTCTGCCAGCGTCATATCAGTATACCCTGAATGTGTGGATAATAAAATGAGATCATTCCTCATTATTGCCGGAGCAGGTTGCCTGGTCGGATTGCTCGTCTGGTT
>JAZBPM010000343.1:0-5335 GCA_036351615.1 Desulfofustis sp. | reverse complement strand
CCGACGACACATGACAGTGCAGCCTGCACTTTCGCCTCGGCCTGATCAAGATACTTCTCCACATGGGGGTCGGGCTCGACGTTCTGGTCGATCGGAACGAGAGTCCACTTCGTTTTTTCCGGATCAACCCGTCCGTCCCGCAGGGTCAGCGACAAATGCCCCAACGAAGCTCCGGCCGTTCCCGCCTGAGTAACCAGCGTTTGCCAACCATCCGGAGAGACAATAATCTCCGGACGGCTGGTCGGAGTGTGGGAATGGCCACCGAAGATGGCATGGATACCCGATACCCGAGCTGCCACCTGGCAATCGCTCGGGGTGCCGATATGAGTCAGGGCAACGATGACCTCGCAGCCTGTAGCCCTGAGGATGGCCACCTGCTCCTGAGCCGTTTCGATCAGGTCTCTGGTCTTGAATAGAGGGTCGGGAGCAAGTCTGGCACCGGGCCCGGCCATAGCCAGTCCGAATACGCCGACCCGGGTCCGGCCACTGTCGAAAACCGCGTGGGCGGTAACGGTGCCCGCCAGTTTCGAATGAGCCGGTTCGAGATTTGCAGCCAGGATGGAAAATGGAACAGATCCCAATACCGCTCCGGCAAGATCAGGTCCGGATTCGAACTCGTGGATGCCCGGCACGGCAGCGACAAAGCCGGCCATGTCCAAGGCCGCAATTTCACTCTCGCCACCGAGCAATTCAAGTCCGGGCCCCATGAGATCCAGACCGGCCACCAGTGGAATGACGCGAGTCGATCTCTCCTGTTGAAGCCGCTTGATGAACGTCGCCACACGGGCTATGCCGCCGCGTTCAGATGGGGCTTGTTCCCCTGCCATGAAAGGTCGAAAGGGGCGGAGCCGTCCCAGAAAATCACTCATCGTCAAGAAATGGATGGTCATGCTCTTTCCTGGTACAAATCAACGTTGTCAGTTTGTCGTCGCTATCTGCCCTGTTGCAAGCCGCGACGCCGATTCTGCAAAAAGCAGCCCTGCTACGACGCTGATATTCTAAGTAAAATGAACCTGCAGGAATGTTTATCGACCAGCGTATCGGTCTGGAGCGCAATGAAACCGTTATCGCTTAGTACGGCAAAACCTGCACCTATCTCAGCGCCTAAAATTTTTGAATCAATGAAGAAAGTGACGGATCATCTGATCGGTCTGGGCATAGACCGTTTCAATTCGGAGCAGAAGATCGTCGAGCCGCGCCGGCGATACGTCGCCATCACGGCAACCCGTTTCCAACTCGACGAACAACCGCTGCAATGACGCGGCGCCGATATTTGCCGCTGTCCCTTTCAGTTTGTGGGCCTGGGCGAAAATCCCGTCTGTGTCTCTTTGTTTGATGAATCTCGCCAATTGCTTAAGATAAGAGGGCATCTCCTGCAGAAACAGACGCAGGATTTCCTCGAGCATCGCCTCGTCACCCATCAAACGTTCGAGCAGGCCGTGATGTTCGAACACAATGGCTCCGCCCTCCGCATCGCCGGCAGCGTTCTGGGCCTCGTTCATCTGACCGGCAGCCTCGCCCAGGCCTTCTGTATCGACAGCCTCACGGGAGGCTTTACCCGGCAACAACCAACGCTTGATGGTTTCGGAAACGGTTTTCGGCTTCACCGGTTTGGCCAGATAGTCGTCCATCCCGGCAGCCAGGCAGGCCTGTCGATCCTCTTCCATTGCATAGGCTGTCAAGGCAATGACCGGTGTCCGGGACACCTGTCGGTTGATTTCCTCGCGTCGGATGTGCTGAGTTGCCTCCAGTCCGTCCATCTCCGGCATTTGCACGTCCATGAAAACCAATCCGTAGGTCGCTCGCTGCAACGCCGCCACTGCCTCCCTGCCGTTGCTGACCGTATTGATCCTATAAAAGCCTAATTTGTTGAGGATGCCGATCATGATCTGGCGGTTGATTTCATTATCTTCGGCCAACAGAATCCGTTTTTGCCGATGGTGTCCGGCAATAGGCGTCATTCCCTCGGCTTCAGCGCCCCGGGAGTTGCTCAATCTTTTCCCGGTCAGCAGGACCGCCAGGCTCTCAAGCAAGTCGGCATGACGTATCGGCTTGATCAGATGAGCACCCCTCTGAAGCCCCTGAAACAATTCCGGCCCGTCGATCGATCCATCAAGGGTCGACATCGTCAGTACGTTGCCGGTGGACAATTGCTTTTCCGACCTGAGCGCATCCAGAAGCGCCGGGCCGCCGCGACCGGGCAGATTCAGATCAAGAATGATCACGGTGAACGGCGCACCACTCTGCTCCGCCTGGCGGATCTGCTGCAGTGCTGCCGCTGTGCTGTCTGCTTCTGAAACGGTAGCTCGCCAGAAGGTGAGTTGCCTGGTCAGAACCCGCCGACAGGCGGCGCTGTCGTCGAGGACCAGGATCCTGTGCCGCTCGATTTCATGCAGCCATGGCGGACTTTCTCTTTCTTCACCGCCGGGACGAAACGCAACGGTAAACGAAAATAGAGCCCCTTGCCCCGGCTGGCTGCTCAAAGAGATCTCACCACCCATCAACGTGACCAGTTGTTTGCATATTGCCAGACCAAGACCGGTGCCACCGTATTTTCGGGTTGTAGAAGCATCTGCCTGAGTAAAACTCTCGAAAATACTGCCCTGTTTTTCAACGGGAATGCCGATGCCGGTATCACTGACCGAAAAGCGCAGCAGAACAGCATGTTGCGCCTGATCCAGCAACTCAACGTCGATGCACACTTCACCGGCAGCGGTAAACTTGATGGCATTGCCCGCCAGATTCAGCAGAACCTGGCGCAAGCGGCCCGGATCTCCGATCAGGCGGCTCGGTAGCTCGGGAGCTGCCGCACAGATCAGCTCAAGTCCCTTCTGATCTGCCCTGATGGCAATGGTTCGAGACAGGTCATCGAGCAGGGTGCGCAGATCGAACTCCACCTCCTCGAGTTCGATCATGCCGGCCTCAATTTTTGAAAAATCAAGAATATCGTTGATAATGATGAGTAACGATTCGGCGCTGATTCTAACCGTTTGCGCGTAGTGCCGTTGATTATCGTCGAGGTTGGTCCCCAGCAGAAGATCGGTCATACCGAGCACACCGTTCATCGGGGTGCGAATTTCATGACTCATGATCGCCAGAAACTGACTCTTGGCCTTACTGGCTTCTTCCGCTTCCTCTTTGGCCCGTTTCAATTCTGCTTCGGCCCGTTTTCGCTCGCTAATATCCCGGCACACGCAAAAAACCATCTTTTGGCCACGGACATAGACTGCATTCGACCCGATCTCGACATCGAATGTTGAGCCGTCCTTCCGCCGATGACGAGTTTCAAACATTTCCCCATTCTCATCAACCCGTCCGACCATTGTCAAGAGATGCTCACGGTCCCACTGGTCGTCCCAGTCCCAGACATGTAATTGCAGGACCTCGTCCATCCTATAGCCAAGCATGTCGGCATAACTCTGGCTCGCCTCGAAAACCCCGCCGTCCTGATCGAGAATGACGATTCCGTCCCGTGATTGCTCGATCAATATTCGTCGCCGAACCGACTCTTCCCGCAGCGCCTCCTCGGCCTGCTCGAGTTTGTCGATTGATGTCGTTTTTCGACGCAAATCGCGAAGCATCTGGTTGAACGCTACGGCCAGTGCCCCAATCTCATCTCCGGTCCTGACGGCAACCTGGTGATTCCATGTTCCTTCGGGAATCAGTTTCGTCGCCTCGATCAATTCATGGATCGGTCGCAGCGTATAGCCGATCAGCACCGACGAAGCGGCGACGAAGATCAGCAGGATAACCGCGGCGATGGCAAAGAGCAGATTGACCGTCCTGCTCAGGGTAGCCATGGTCTCCCGATACGGGATGGCGATAGCGACGAACCCGAGCTGATTATCGGCAAAAGAGAGCGGCACCAGAATCGTTTCATATTCTTCGCCGAAACGATCGGACATCGTGACGATTCCGGCACCGGCATGAGAACGATCCGCAGCACCCAGGTCGCCAAAGACAATATCTCCGCCGACCTGGCCGCCGTCCCGGTTAAAAACGGCAAAACCAAGCTTGATCTCTTCCCGGAAGGCATCCCACAACTCGGCAAGACTGCTTTTGATTATGAAACCGCCAATGTGCTCACCTGCCGTGACGCCCGGCAAATTGACCGGGGTCGTATAGTCGAGGCGAAAAACAATCGAGGTTTCAGAGCCACCTGCCCGCTCGAAAGACATCCGCTGCGCTTCGACGAATTCCCGGGGAAAGGATGCCAGCAGCGAGACATCCTTTTCGTCATAATATCCCTGCTGGTTGATCAGAAACAACGTGGTACGTCCGTTCTCCTCAACCCGGAACAGACCGCCGATCTCTGCGTTATACAGATAGCGCAGCTGACCGACCTGTCCGGTGTCATCGGGATAATACATGCCGAAAGATGCGGCATGAAGCGTTTCAGCAAAGGAATAGAGACTACTGATCAGATTGCTGTCACTGACGGACAGCCCGCTTCTCATGAGATTTGTCTCTGTGGCCACCATTAAGGCGACATCGGGTTGGCTTGAGAAATACTGATAGTGCTGAAGAAAACCGGAAATATAGGTGTCGATTCGCCGCTGGAAGTTGATCGAGGCCCCCGTCAGTCGCTGCTCGTTTTCACGTGTCGTCTCGATATAATTGAGATAGATGGCTCCGGCCATGGTTGCCAGCGCCGTCAGGAGCACCAGGACAAACGTATAGACGATGAGTTTGAATCTGATCTTCATCGTCGATCTTTCTGACTTTCCATAAGCCTTAGATACATCTGCGGATTCAACCCATCGAAAAGCCGCTCACTGGTGCGCCGTATCACCGATCAACTCTTCATGACTCCTGGCGACTTGTTCCGGATCGATCTGCAGTTCGAACAATTGATGCACAAGGAGTTTATGCGCCTCGGCCTGGACCGGCGGCAAAATCTGGTCCCAATAGAGTTGTACGTTCTCCGACTCGTCGAAGATACGGGCCACCCGGCGGGCCAGCGGGTTGGCGACGAAGTAATCGGCATTGTGCACCGGCGGAACGAATCCCTGATCGGCCAGCGCCTGAAAATACTCGGGCGAGCAGATATAATCGCGGAGAAACGACATGGCGGCTTCCGGATCTGCACTGTCTGCAGATACCGAGAGATAGTCCTGCCCCGGACTGCCGATCAGGCTGCGGGTCGTCCCCTGCCCTCCGGCCACCTCCGGAAAGACAAAAAAATCAAAGGTGTCTCTGATCTCAGCGGGTAACTCATTGAGAACTGCAAGAAACCATGTCCCCATCAAGTACATGCCGGCCTGTCCTGAAATGATCAGAGAATTCCAATTTCCCGACTCGTCACGCTGGCGATTGAAGCCTTTCGGGAAAAAAT
>JAZBPM010000342.1:0-8122 GCA_036351615.1 Desulfofustis sp. | reverse complement strand
TACGGGCCTGATTCTCCGGCCCGCCGGGCCTACGCGATGCAGCCTACGGCAGGACCGGCCAGCCCTTCCGGAGACCATCACGCCGATTTTCACTGTTCGTTGTGACGTCCCACCATGGTGGCTATTCGAGAGAGAATGTCGAGAGATCGATGTCGTATTCCTTGATCTTGCGATACAACGTCGAACGGTCGATGCCGAGCAATCGGGCGGCCTTGGCCTTGTTGCCGCCGCATTTGTTGAGGGTGCCGAGGATCCGCAGGGCGACTGAGTCGAGTCTGCCGATGGGCTGCTCGATTGTTTGCGGTGCTTCCCGGTCGTTGAAATGGTGTTTTATGTCGGTATGGTCGACCGGTTTGGTCAGATCCTGCGGTAAGTCTTTGGTGGTTATCGTTACACCCTGGCAGAGAACCACCGCCCGCTCGATCAAATGCTCCAATTCCCGGACGTTGCCTGGCCAGTGATGGCCGGTCAATGCCTTGATCGCGTCATCGGACAGGCCATTGATCGGTTTATGTAATTTTTCCGAGAATTTCTTGATGAAGTGACCGGCCAGCAGCAGGATATCGCCATTTCGCTTACGCAGCGGCGGCAGGTGAATATCGATGACGCGCAGGCGGAAATAGAGGTCTTCGCGGAAGGTGCCCTGATGCACCTTCTCCCGCAGGTCGACATTGGTGGCGGTGATCACCCGGGTATCGACGGTCATCGGTGTGTCGCTGCCGACGGGGTAAAAAGTCCGCTCTTGCAGGAAACGCAGCAAACGCAACTGGGTCATTGCCGAGATCTCACCAATCTCGTCGAGAAACAGGGTGCCGCCGTCGGCCTGCATGATCAGGCCACGCCGGTCCTTGTCGGCCCCGGTGAACGAACCTTTTTTGTGGCCGAAGAGTTCACTTTCCAGCAGGTTTTCCGGGATGGCCGTGCAGTCGACTTTCACCAGCGGCATGGCCTGCCGACTTGACTCATAATGGAGGGCTTCGGCCGCCAGTTCCTTGCCGGTTCCGGACTCGCCGGTAATCAGGACCGTGGTGTCGACTCGGCCGACGTTTTCGATCATCGTGTAAACCGCCTGCATCACGTCGCTGCTGCCAATGAATCGGTGAAAACTGCTCCGTCTACTACGCTGTTGTTCGCCGCAGACGGACATGTCGCGAATGACGATGACGGCGCCATGTCGCTGAGCCCCGCCCTCGGCAAACGGTGATGTGCAGATGCTTAATATTTTCGGTTTGTTGTCGATAGTATTGCATTCAAACCGATGCTCGACAACGTCTTCGCCGGTCTGCAGGACGCGGAGCAGGTCGGTTCGCAGTGTCGAAAATTCGCTGGAGCGGATCGTGGAATTGAGGTTTGTTCCTTCGTCGAAGCCGGGCAGCAGGTCGGCGAACAGCTGGCGGGCTGCGGCGTTGAGGTTGATGATGTTCAATTCATCATCGACGATGACGATGGCATCGGCAACGCTTCTGAAAACCGTATCGAGCAGCAACCGGTAGCGCTCTCGCTCCTCTTCCGCCGTAACTTTCAGCCGTTCCAGGTGACGTTGCCGCAGGACCAGTCGTACCGATCGCAGCAGCGCATCTTTGTCGACCGGTTTGACGATGTAGTCGAAGGCGCCGTAGCGTACGGCTTCGGCGGCGGTATCGACGTCGGGATAACCGGTGATGATGATAAAGGGGCTGTCGATACCGTTTTGCCGCGCTTTTTTCAGCAATTCGATGCCGGATGCGTCACGCAGCACAATATCGGAGATAACCAGGTCGACCGGGGTGGAAGTGAGTGTGGCAAAAGCCTGATCGAAGTCGCCTGCGGTCAGCACCGGGTCATAGCCTTCCCGGGAGAGAAAGAAATGAAAGGTCTCCCGAAGACTGGCCTCATCATCGACCACAAGAATCGATCCCGTTCTGTTGTGTCGTTCTGCCATATTCGTCCCTCCTTGCCTCATTTCCGGCTGCCGGAATCATGCAATACCACAGCGACCGGACAGATTCCCGGTCAGGAAAAGGTGCTCTGATCACGAAAGACGACCACGGCACCTTTGATCGTCGAATCCTCGATGATCGGTGTGCTGACGTATTCAACAGGGAAACAGGTGCCGTCTTTGGTCCAGAACACGTCGTCGGAACTGAAATGGACAATGCCGTCTTTGAATGCCTGGCGAATAGGACATTGTTCCGGGTCGTGTCGGCTGCCGTCGGCGTGAGTGTGATGGACCAGATCATGATGGCTCTTGCCGATCATTTCTTCTCTTTTCCAGCCGAGCATCAGCGAGGCGGCGGTGTTGACAAAGGTGAGTTTACCATTGGTATCAAGGCCGAAAATGCCCTCGCCGGCTGAATTGAGGATCAACTCCATCTGTTTCTGCAACTCCTTGCTGCGCGTTTCGGCCTGCAGCCGTTCGGCGATTTCGCGATTGAGGGAGGCGTTGACTACGGAGATTTCGAAGGTGCGTTTTTCGATGGTTTGCTCCAGGTTGAAGCGGATGTCGGCAAGCTCGGTTTCCCGTTGGTCGAGCGATATCTGCAGGGCTTCGATGCGTTTGCGCAGCGAGGAGATGATCGATAACAGCGCAAACAGTGTCGCGCAGAACAGAGCTGCTGTGGCGGCGGCGGGGCCGACCAGGGTAGTTTCCGGAAGATTGCCGCCGGCCCGGGTGAAGTAGGCGGGTGTAACCAGCAACAGTGTGTAAACGCCGAGAACGAGTCCGACCAGAACGGTGTTTCGATGGTATCGTATCATAGTGTCCCCCCTTCACCGGTGACTACCGGCAGATCGACCTGAACCGATGTGTGCGAGCCGTAGCGGCTTTTGATGCGGAGATAGCCGCCGTTGTCTCTAATCAGGCCATAACTGATGCTCAGACCGAGGCCGGTGCCCTGACCATCCGGCTTGGTCGAAAAAAACGGCTCAAAAACCCGTTCAATCAGGCGATGCTCGATGCCGGAGCCGAAATCCGTTATGGTTGTTCGGACATACGGTGTCCGGCCATGGCGAGTCATCGTTCCCTGGAAGATGATTTTTTTGTTCTGGTGTGCCGCGGGGTATCGTTCGTTAAGCGCGTACTTGCTGTTGCTGATGATATTGAGCAGCACTTGCTGCACCTGGGATGCGTTGCAATAGATCAATGGCAGCGAGTCGTCGAATTCGAATTCGACCTGGATATCATCTTGATACAGCTGATGCTTGACCAACTCGATGCAGGTGTGCAGCAATTCCCGGCAGTTGACCGGCTCCGGCTCTTCGACTTTTGGTCTCGAAAAGTCTAGCAAATTCTTGACGATACTGGCGATTCGCTTGCTCTGGTCGATGATCCGGCCGGCTATCTTTTCGCCCAGTTCATCCAGTGAGAGATCGCGCAGCATTTGGGCGTAATTGAGGATGCCGTTAATCGGGTTGTTGATTTCATGGGCGACGCCGGCGGCCAGTTCACCCAACGAGGCGAGCTGTGCAGCGCGGATCGCCTCCGCCCGGTGACGTTCTTCCTCGGTCATATCTCGAGCGACGAGCAGGGTCATCTCTTCGTTGACCGAGGTGTTCGGGCAGGGGCTGATGGTGAGCAGGTAGTCGCCGTGCAGGCCGCTCAGTTCGGTGTGCAGGATCCGACTCTTGCCGCTTTTGATAATCGTTTCCAGCGGGCAGATGCTCTCGCGCTTGTGGCCGCCGTGCAGGATGATGCAGACCGATTGACCGATGACCTCCTCGCGGCTTTTGCGGGATGCCGAAAAGGTTGCATGGTTGGCGTCGAGGATAGAGCCGTCGCGGCTGACAATCAGCGCCGGGTCCTGGATCGTCGTGAAGATATTTTCCCATTTCGCGACGGCGCTGTCGTAGAGGCGGTCGGCAGTCAGCCGGTCGGTGATGTCGAGACCGAACAGGACCATGCCGACGGTGCCCCGGTCGATATCGGGTTTGATCGAACTGTGCCAATCGATGGTGCGCAACGTACCGTCTTTGGTCAACAACGGAGCGCGAAAGCTGAGATTGCGGCGGTCGCTTTTCAGCAGGTCGGAAAACAGGTTTTGATAGTGGATGCGGTTTTCCGGCGAAAGCAAGACGTCGACCCAGTAACGGTCGAGTACCTCCTGCTGTTGATAGCCGCTGATCCGTTCGGCTTCGGTATTGAAACGCAGGATCTTGCCGCAGGGCGTGACAGAGACCATCAGGGCCTGGATGGAATCGATGATTTCGGTGCTGAAGTCACGCTCATACTGAAGCAACAGGGAAACATTGTGGGCGTAGAGTGCCAGAGACAGGTCGGTGACGGTGCCGTCGAGAAAGTCGAGCTCCGATTTGGGAAAGCCATTTTGCTCGGAGGAATAGACGGTAATTGTCCCATACACCTGATCGAGATGGGCCAGAGGCCAACAGCCGGCCGAGTGAAACGAGATCTCCCCCGGCAGTAGGGGGATGTGCAGTGGTGGATCGATGTCTTTCAGGATACGGCGCCGGCGTTTTTCTATGGCAAGTCGAGCCGGAGCAACGATCGGCTCCTCGAGCAATACCTGTTTGCGGAACAATTCTTTGCTGCCGCCCGGTCGTGGTAGGGGCAAGAAAAAGACCAGCGGAACTAATTGTTTTTCATCAGGATCATAGCGTCCGACCCAGCCGCCGCAGAACTCGCTGTTGAGCAGCATGATTTCGCCGCAGCGGGTCAGTATCTCGTTGCGGCTCAAGTTTGTCAGATCGGAGTTACTCAAACGGTTGATGGCCCGCAAAACCTTGGTGCGGCGGAGCATCACCTTGTTGGTGTGAGCAGTGCGCTGTGTCTTCGCCGGGGACATCGTCGGTATTCCCACTGTGCCGGTCCGTTTCAGCCACGAAGCTGTGGCATGCATTGCCTTCAAAGGGGCACTTGCCTGAGTATACCACATAATTGTGGCAGGCAGTTATCGGATCCCTTTTATGCTATTTTCCATGCAACTTTCGCACCGGCGGAGAAAATAATCAATTGATCGGTGCTGAGCGGTAATGCGCTGGCAGGTTGCGCCGGTTTGTCGCCATGGCACGCCGGTCGGTTTGGACAGAGCGGTCCATGGATGCCGGGCCGACAGGCCCGGCATCCGAACAGGGATGTTTCCGTGGTGGGGAGGTGTTCAGGAAGGTTTGGGTAGATAGGGGGTTATATCCTTCATATAATGGGTCATTACCTTGTAATGATTGCGATTCAGGGCCGACACCGCGCGGGCGCCGTCATCTCCGGGGATCCTGATGATCATCTGGTGAACGCCCGGGTGATTGCGCAGTGGCCAGGTCACCAAGCTCTGAATGTTGATGCCGAGATCCCGCAGGATGGCGCTGACCTCGGCGATGGTGCCGATACGATCCTGGACCAGGACGCTGATGCGCACCGATTCCTCGTTCATGCCGATGGCCTCGAGCAGGACGTGCATCACGTCGGTGCTGGTGACGATGCCGACCAGTTCGTCGCCATCCATGACCGGCAGCGAATTGATATTGTTGTCCTTCATGATCAGTGCGGCCCGTTCAATGGTCGTTTCCGGAGTTACCGTGACGATGGTCTTGATCATGATCATCTTGACCAGGATCTTGTCGAGCAAGTAGCCGAGTTCATGGGTGCTCAGCGTGGTCGCCGGTGATGCCCAGTGTTGTCTCAGGTCGCGGTCGGACAGCAGGCCGACCAATCTGCCCTTGTCGTTGACCACGAGCAAGTGGTCGATTTTTTTCTCTTCGATCAGTTTGCGCGCCTCAACGAGACTCGCTTCCGGTGAGACGGTGATCAGATCGGTATGCATGACCCGGCCGATATACATGGGTATCCTCCTTGTTGATCGTGAGCGGGGGCGAACCGGACGACAGTGAAGCGGTTGCAGCCTCATTATACGGTATCACCGCCGGAAAGCAAACTGCTTTGATAGGTAACGAACCATGATGAATGAAGATTTCGCTCAGGAGCGGATAGTGGTGGAGAGCGCGCACACGGCGACAAAAAAAACTTGCCGGAAATCCTGATTTCAGAGTAGTTTCCTAGGTTATTCCAACAACCGGCCCGTATCGGGTCGATATCTCTTCAGGGGAGCTTGAGAAATCAGGAATTTCGTTCAAGATCGAGGCGCGCAAGAAAATTTTACCACAGGCATATATACGATATTCCGAGGATAAAATTTGATTGCGCAACGAAGATAGTGAGCGAAATGACGATTTTTCAGGGTTCCCATTAATCACGACAGGGAAGGAGTGGGAAAATTCGCTACTCATGACTCAGCGTAACCAAAATACAACGATGTGGCTGTCGGGAAACGAGGCGATAGCACTCGGCGCCTGGGAAGCAGGCGTACGGGTCGCCTCCGGATATCCCGGTACGCCGTCGACGGAAATAATGGAGCACCTCTCCGGTTACGAAGGGGTGTATACGGAATGGGCGCCGAATGAAAAGGTGGCGCTCGAGGTGGCGATCGGCGCTTCGTTCGCCGGCGGGCGAGCCCTGGCTACCATGAAGCATGTCGGCCTCAACGTTGCCGCCGACCCGCTGTTCACCGCCGCCTATACCGGTGGTCGGGGCGGCCTGGTCATACTGACCGCCGACGATCCGGACATGCATTCCTCGCAAAACGAGCAGGACAACCGTAATTACGCGCTGGCCGCCAAACTGCCGATGCTCGAACCGAGCGACCCGGCCGAGTCCCGCGATTTTCTCAAGAGGGCCTTTGTTTTGAGTGAGCAGCTCGACACCCCGGTCCTGCTGCGGATTACCACCCGGATCGCCCACGTCAAGGGAGTTGTTCCCGGTGCCGGTGAGCGCATTGAGGCACCGCTGGCGCCCGGAATCGAGAAGCATCCTGAAAAATTCGTCATGCTGCCGGCCATGGCCCGCCGGCGTCGGCTCTTTGTCGAGGAGCGGATGATTCGGTGCCGAGAACTGGCCGAAAACGATGCCGACAACCGAATCGAGGACGGTGATCGTCGCCGCGGCTTCATCACCTCCGGTGTTTCCTATCTTTATGTCAAGGAGGCCTTCCCGGAGGCAGCCGTGTTCAAGCTCGGCATGTGCTGGCCGCTGCCAGAGCGGAAGATCAGGGAATTTGCCGCTTCGGTGGAGACGCTCTACGTGGTAGAGGAACTCGATCCGTTCCTCGAAACGCAGATCAAGGCGATGGGCATCACCTGCCACGGCAAGGACCTGATTCCGGCCATCGGTGAACTCAATACGGCCATCGTCCGCCGGGCCATCGATCCCGGCCGCGACACCGCCGAATTGTTCGAGCCGGTAGAGCTGCCGCCGCGGCCGCCGAACATGTGTCCCGGTTGTCCGCACCGCGGCATATTTTTCAACCTGTCGCGGCTCAAGGTCTTCGTCTCCGGCGATATCGGCTGCTATACCCTTGGTTTTCTACCGCCGCTCAACGCCCTGGATTCGACCGTCTGCATGGGCGCCTCGATTCCGATGGCGCACGGCATGGTCAAGGCCATCGGCGACGGGGCGCACGACAAAGTGGTGTCGGTCATCGGCGATTCGACGTTTGTCCATTCCGGCATTACCGGATTAATCAATTCAGTCTATAACGGCTCTGCCGCGACGCTGATCATCCTCGATAACCGCATCACCGCAATGACCGGCCAACAGCCGAACCCGGCATCGGGCACATCGATCAAGGGTGAGCCGGCCCAATCGCTCGACCTTGAGGCGTTGTGCCGTGCCATCGGCGTGAAACACGTCCGGGTGGTCAACCCGCACGAGGTGCCGGAGTGCCGCAAGATCATCAAAGAGGAGGTGGAACGCGACGAGATGTCGGTGATCATCGCCCGGGCCCCCTGTGTCTTGCTGCCGGAGCTGAAGCTGCGCAAGCCGGTTGGCTATTATACCAATATAGATAATTGTGTCGGTTGTACATCCTGTATCCGGCTCGGTTGCCCGGCGATCAGCTGGACACCGTTTACCGAGGGCGAGGCCGAGGCGAGAGGGTACAAGAAGAGTCAGAAAGGGTATTCGCAGATCGACGAGGTATTGTGCAATGATTGCGGTCAGTGTGCCTCCCTGTGCAAATTCAACGCTATTACCAGGGGGGAGCCGAAATAATGAGCGACAATAAAAACATCCTTTTCTCAGGGGTTGGCGGCCAATGCATCCTACTGGCCAGTGAAATCACCGCCCACGCACTGCTGGCCG
>JAZBPM010000341.1:0-11787 GCA_036351615.1 Desulfofustis sp. | reverse complement strand
CGGAAAGCCTGTGCACCCCCGCAGCCATCTATCGTTTACTGCGCGGCGGCAGCAAAGTAACCACGGCCCAGGCCTCGATCTTTGAGCGGCACCAGAGTTATCGGCGGATCTGCGAGCAGCTCGGCCGGACCATCTATCTCTGCGTCGGGTCGGCCTTTACCGGCAACGTCGAGACGGCGAGAGCCTGGAAGAAAGAGCATGATCCGGGCGACCTGCTGGAGGTAATCGATACCGGAGCGGCCTCCGGGCGGCTCGGGTTAATCGCTCTGCTGACGGCCCGTTTTGCTCGGACGGCGGCGCGTGCCGAGCAGGTGAGCGAGTTTGCCCGGCGACGGCTGAACGATTGCCGGGAATACGTCTTTATCGACGAGTTGAAATACCTGGTGGCCGGCGGCCGGGTATCGCGTGCCGGCGGCTTTTTCGGCGATCTGCTCCACCTGAAACCGGTGATCAGCCCCACCAGCGCCGGAGTCCGCAAGGAGGGGATGGTGCGTAACCGAAAGGGACAACGTGCTTTTGCCCTGGCCCGTTTATCCGAGTTTTATTCCCCGGCGGATCGCCCGACCATCATGCTGCAGTTCACCGACAATGAGGACTGGGTCTCCGAACGGGTTGGCGGCGAGATTACCGAGCTGTTGCCCCGGGCGGAAGTGCTCGTCGTCCCGCTGTCGCTGACCTCCGGCGTGCACATGGGACCGGGTACCTGGTCCGTGGCCTGCGGACCCGCTCGGGACGAGCCGGCGAGCGGGGAACCATGAAGACTGCTCTGGTTATTCCGGTCTACAACCATGGTTCGATGCTGGCAGGCGTCATCGGCCAGGCACTCGAGCTGGGCCTGCCGCTCTATGTGGTCGACGACGGCTCGACCGATCAAACGGCCGATATCCTCCGCTCCTGTACCGGTCTCACGGTACTGACCCACCCGGTCAACCGGGGCAAAGGGGCGGCGCTGCTCACCGGTTTTGCTGCAGCCCACGGTGCCGGCTGCGATTGGGCAATCACCCTCGACGGCGACGGTCAGCACCTGCCGGCAGATGCCCGGCAGCTGCTCGCCGCTGTCCCGGACGATAGGCGCTGCCTGGTCATTGGCCGCCGAGGCGGCATGGATCGAGGTCCCACGGTGCCATGGACGAGCCGGTTCGGTCGCGGCTTTTCCAATTTCTGGGTCCGGGCCTGCGGCGGGCCGGCGGTGAGCGATTCGCAGTCCGGATTCCGTCTTTATCCACTGCCGGAAACGCTGCAGCTGAGGACCCGGGCCCGGCGTTACCAGTTCGAGGTCGAGGTGCTCGTCCGCGCTCGGCAGGCCGGGCTTGCCGTCTATGAGGCGCCGGTACGGGTGATCTATCCGGCGGTCGGTGAGCGGGTCAGCCACTTTCGCCCGTTTATCGATTTTCTTCGCAACTCCGAGACCTTTTCCCGCCTGCTGCTGGATCGCCTGGTCAGGGGGATTTTTCGGCCATGACGGGACGCTGGTACCGATTGCTCCACCTCTCCGGCAGGGTGTGCGGGGCCTGGCTGTTCGCGCTGGTCGCCCGCATCATCGCCGCCGGTTATTTTCTCTTTTCCACCGCGACTGCGGAGAGCAACCGGTTTTATGCGATGCTTTTTCCCGGGCGAAGCAGCTGGTATCACCGCTGGTGCACGTTTCGCCAATACCAGAACTTCACCACGATCCACCTGGACCGCTTCCTCAGCAGTACCTCGCGGTCGCCATCGTTCACCTCGGCCGGATGGGAGCAGCTGACAGACGGTCTCGGACGCAGAGGCGGCATCCTGCTGATGTCACATCTCGGCAATTGGGAACTGGCCGCCCAATTGCTCAAAGAGCGCCAGCGGGATCGGCCGGTGCTGCTCTATATGGGGGTCAAGGAGCAGGAAGGGGTTGAACGGACCCAGAAAGAGGCATTGCGTCGGGCCGGCGTGACGATCATCGGCGTCGATCGGGGCGCCTCGTCGCCCTTCAGCGTGGTCGAAGGGGTGAATTGTCTGCGCCGCGGCGGCATCGTGTCACTGGCCGGGGATCTGCTCTGGAATGACGGACAGCGGCAGGTGGCGGTCGATTTTCTCGGCGGCCGGGCGTTTTTGCCGGCGGCGCCCTATATCTTTGCGCTGGTCGCCGGAGCGCCGCTCTTTGCCTTTTTTTCGTTTCGAACCGGTAGCAACAGCTATGAATTTTCGCTATCCGAGCCGATCGTTATGCCGACTGTCAGTCGCGACGACCGGGAAGTGGCCATCGCCCGAGCCGCCCAGCAGTACGCCGATCTGCTGGCACAAGCGCTGCACCGTCATCCTTTGGAATGGTATCATTTCGAACGCTTCGTCCACTGACGGGCGGCACGATTTTCTTGGGAATGTGCTCGTAAACGGTGTAGTATCGCGAATTAACTGTTTTGATTCTCAACCTATTTTAACGCTACGACGGGACGTGATGACCAGAGAAGAACTCCAGGAAAGGATCTTGTCGATCCTGGAACATGATTTTGAATTCGAAGCGCCGGGTCTGACTGACAATCTCCGCGACGACCACGGCTTTGACAGTATCGACGCCATCGAACTGCTCGGCAAGATCGAGACCATGCTCGGCTTCACGCTGAGCCGGGAGGAAAAGGAGCAGGCGATGAGCATCCGCACCATCAACGATATCCTCGACTATATCGAGCAGATCCGCTCTGCCCGTCAGTCATAGAGAACCGATCCGCCATTGCCATGAACCGTCGCGTTGTTATTACCGCCTGTTCGGCCATTACCCCGATCGGCTATCGCAAAGAAGACATTATCGACAGCCTGCGCGCCGGTCGGTCGGGAATACGGCCGCTGCGCGACGACGGGTTGCTCTCCGGGCATATCCATTCGCGGGTCTTCGGTACCGTCGATTACCCGATCGACTATGAATTCAAGCGGGTTCACCGCAAGACCATGGGGCCGGTCGCCTATTACGCCTGCCAGGTCGCAGGGGATGTGCTGACGCAGTCCGGTTTGTCCGAGGAGTTCATCACTTCCGGCCGGCTCGGCGTCGCCTTCGGCTCGACCCACGGCAGTCCGACCGTGCAGCGGGAGATCTACAAGACCTTCTTCGGCGACCTGGACAACAAATTTTCCTCGATCGGCGCCGTTGATTATCTGCGCTCGATGGTGCATACCACTGCGGTCAATATCACCCGGATGTTCGGCATCACCGGCCGGGTGATCGCCTCGTCGACGGCCTGCACGACGAGCAGCCAGGCCATCGGCTTCGGTTACGAGATGATCAAGTTCGGCATGCAGGATGCGATGATCTGCGGCGGCGCCGACGAGTACGATACGACTACTGTGGCGGTCTTCGACAACCTGCTCGCCTGTTCGGTCGCCTACAATGACACCCCGCACCGTACCCCGCGGCCGTTCGATGCGGCCCGGGACGGGTTGGTGGTCGGCGAGGGTGGCGGGGCGGTGCTGCTCGAGGAATACGAGTCGGCAAAGCGGCGGGGGGCGCCGATCCTGGCCGAGGTCATCGGTTTTGCCTGCAACAACAACGGCGGCGACCTGATCTTGCCCAATCTGGACGGGATTACCGCGACCCTGCGCCTATCCCTGGAAGACGCCGGCATCAGCGCTGACCAGGTCGATGTGGTCAGTGCCCACGCCACCGCCACCAAGATGGGGGATGTGATCGAGGCCCAGGCGATTGCCGGGGTCTATGGGGAAGGTCCGCTGGTGACCGGGCTGAAGAGCTACATGGGACACACCATGGGAACCTGCGGGGTGATCGAGCTGACCCTGCTGCTTTACATGATGGAGCAGGGCTTTGTCGCGCCGACCCTGAACCTCGAACAGATCGATCCGCGCTGCACTATGATCCGCCATGCACGTAGCGTTATTGAACAGCCGATCGGTATCGGTGCCGTGCAGAACTTTGCCTTCGGTGGGGTCAACACCAGCCTGATCGTCAGACATGCCGGTAAAGATGCAAGATAGTTTCGGGCAGCGGTGGGGCGACCGACTGATCGACGCAGCGGTGACCGGCGCCGTCTGGTGCTACTTCACCCTTGGTTTTGTCGTCCTGTTCTCGCCGCGGTATATTGTTGCGTCCTTTTTTCCGCAGCACCGTGAAGAGCGGTTTCAGCGATTCAACAGTCGATTTTACCAGGGATTCTTTGCCCTGGTGCGACTGCTGGTGCCGCGTCATCGCTGGCATATCGATCCGCAGGCAGCGGCGATAAGGGGATCGGTGATCATCTGCAACCATGTCTCCTACCTCGATCCGTTGCTCTTCATCTCGCTCTTCGAGCGGCAGAAGACCGTCGTCAAGACGAGTTTTTTCAAAGTGCCGATCTTTGGCTGGGTCCTGCGTCATGCCGGTTATTTTCCAGCCGATAGCAGCGGCAGATACGGCCGGATCATGATCGAACAGGTCGAGCGGATGGCCGACTTTCTCAGCGCCGGCGGCAATTTTTTCATCTTTCCGGAGGGGACCCGCAGCCGTGACGGCAGTCTCGGAAGGCTGAACCGCGGTGCCCTGAAAATCGCCCGCTTGTGCCGGGCGCCGATCCAGGTGGTGCACCTGGCCAATACCGACAAGCTCTATCGCCCGGGCCGCTTCTTTTTTTCCACCCGCAGTGCCAATACCATCAGCATGTCACTGGTAGAGCGGATTGAACCGGACGAGGTCCGGGAACTGGGCGTTGCCGACCTGGAACGAAGGATCGCCGAGGCACTGCGCCGGCAGGCGGAGCCGGCGCAGTGCAGCGCAGATCGACCAGACTGCCGGGATGCCCGGCAGCATTTGAGCGTGCAACCATGAAAGTTATCCTGATCTCCATGCCGGATGTAGTGCCGGTCGTTATTCATGAGGCGGCCGTGCACATGCCCAATCACGGCATCGCCTGTATCGGCGGTAATATCGATGACGACCATGAGGTGTACCTGATCGATCTGATCAGGAAGCGCCGCAGCGTCAGGAAATACCTGACCAAGACCGTCAACCGGATCAAGCCCGACCTGATCGGCTTGTCGGCGATGGCCTGGCAATACGATACCTGCATCAGGATCGCCCAACTGCTCAAGGAGCTGCACCCGCAGGTCAAGATCGTTATCGGCGGCTACCATGCGACGCTGATGCACGAGGAAATTGCCGCTGCCCCGGAGTCGAAGTGGATCGATTTCATGATTCGCGGCGAAGGGGAGGAGAGCTGCCGGCGTCTGGTTAATGCATTGGCCGGCCGGGATCAGCTGGCTGCGATCCCGTCGCTGTCCTACAAAGAGAACGGCGCATTCGTCCACAATGAACGCTCGGAGATTCTCGATCTGTCCCGGCTCAAGCTGCCGATTCGCGACAAGCGCCGGCTGACCTGGGGCTATCATATGATCAACTCCAAGATCGAGATCCTGGAAACATCGCGGGGCTGTACCCGGGCCTGCACGTTTTGCAGCATGAAGCACATGTATGGCCGGACCTTTCGGCCCTATCCACTGGAGCGGGTACTGGCCGACCTCGACGATATCTATTATCGCTGCAAGGTTCGTTGGGTGTTCGTCAGCGACGACAACTTCGTGCTCTATCCCGACCGCGTCATGGAGATCTGTGACGCGATCATCGCCCGCAACTATCGGGGTCTGAACTTCTGTGTCCAGGCCGATTGCATCACCATGGCGAAAAACGAGAAGATGGTCGAGAAGATGGCTGCGGCCGGCTTCCGCTCGGTCTTTCTCGGTATCGAGAGCGGCTCGGCGAAGAACCTGGCGGTGGCGGGCAAGGGGGATATCGTCGATGCCTCACGGCAAGCCGTGGAGAATTGTCACAAATTCGAGATGATGGTCATCGGCGGGCTGGTCTTCGGGTTTCCGGATGACGATGCCGACTCAATCAGGGACACCTACGAGTTTTTCAAGCGTATCGGCGCCGATGCGGCTTATTGCCAGATCCTGACGCCCTATCCGAAAACCGGAATGCGCGAGCAGTTGCTCAACGAGGATCTGATTACCAACACCACCGATTATAAAAAATACAACGGCATGTGGGCCAATGTCCGTACCCGTCATCTCGATAGCGAAGCGTTGCAATACCAGTTCTGGTACCAGCGGCAGGTCGTGCTCGGCTGGTGGTCACCGAGCGCGCCGATGACCAAGCAGGGCCGGCTGTGGACCTCGATCTGGCGTTTTGTCTTCAAGCCGGTTCTCAAGCTGCGTTTTCGCCGGATCATGCGGCAGCACGGCTGGCAGGGACGCTACCAGATGGAAGTGCGGCGTTGGGAACAGATGAATACCTTTCAGGATCTGGCAGGGTATGAGGATCATGCAGTTCTTTAATCTTGAATTTACCGAAGAGCAGATCAGACAGGCGGCTGCTGCGGGCCGCCTGCTGTCCATGGAAATAGAGCTGAGCCGGCGGTGCAACTTTCGCTGTTCATACTGTTACGTTCCCCACGAGTCGGAACTGCGCAACGAGCTGCGCCGCGAAGAGATCGAGGACGTGATCCTGCAGGCCAAAGCGTTGGGAGCCCGGAAGATCATTCTGCTCGGCGGCGAGCCGAGCATTTACCCGGAACTTGAGGGCATCATCGGCTTTCTCAGCGATCAGGGGCTGGAGATCGAGATGTTCACCAACGGCTCCGGTGTTGATGACCGGCTGGCCGCACTGCTGGCCGACCGCCGCGTTCGTGTCGTTTTGAAAATGAACTCCCGGGACGCCACCATCCAGGATCGTCTTGCCGGGTTACCCGGTGCTGCCAAAATCATCGATAAGGCCCTCGCGGCTCTCAAGAACGCCGGATATCCGGCAGAAGAGCGTTTTCTGGCCGTCAGCACCATCATCTGTCGGCAGAATATCGCCGAACTGCCGGCCCTGTGGCGCTGGCTCCGTGGGCAGGGGATAGAACCGTATTTCGAGATCATCACTCCGCAGGCTAACGCGTTGGTCAACTCCTGGCTTGAAGCAGGCCGGACCGAGGTCAGGGATCTGTTTTTTCAGCTCTCCGACATCGATCGGCAGGAGTTCGGTCGCAGCTGGGATCCCCAGCCGCCGCTGGTCGGTAACCGGTGCATGCGGCACCAGGTCTCCTGTCTGGTGACGGCGACCGGCGAGGTCATGCCGTGCGTCGGTGTCACCATACCGCTCGGCTCGATCCGCCAGCAGCCCCTGGCCGACATTCTGCATACCAGCGAGGTGATCGCCAACCTGAAGAATTTCCGCCAGACCATCAAAGGGCAGTGCCGCGATTGCGACAAGGCCGCGATCTGTTACGGCTGCCGCGGGGCCGCCTATCAACTGACCGGCGATTACCTGGCCGCCGATCCCACCTGCTGGCGAAACGGTGGTTCTTCTCAGTCATGAACGCTGAAGCGGGGGAACCGGCTCTTTTCTCGTATCGTCGGTCATTGTAATGAACAGCGCCTGCAGCTTGTCCGGTGCTGTTCGGGCGGCCAGCCGTCAACGCTTTCATGACCAGGCGGGTCCCCACCCGCTGCCTGCCGGATGAGCCGCCTGGCCGGATTGCTACTCGGTCTGATGACCATCGCCTCCATCGGTCACGGACTGGAGCCGGCGCTGCCGCTCTGGCCGGCCGGGCTGCTTGCCTGGAGTAGTGCCGTCCTGCTCGCCAGCCGGGCCTCCCGGGCCCAGTTCGTCCAGATCGGCTTTCTGCTGCTGATCGGGCTGCTGGCCCTGGCTACGGCCGTTTCGCTCGGTGCCGCCGTACCCTGGCTCAGGCTGCTGGACAGCAATGCCGGACTGCTGTCGATGCTGGCCGCCATCAGTTTTCTGCAACTGCTGCCGATCAAGGCTGAACGGACGGAGTCGACGACCCCGCGCGGACCGGCGGCCTTTTTCCGCACGCTGCTCAGTGTTGCGGTCTTCGGCGGGTTTATCAACCTCTCGGCCATGCTGCTGGTTGCCGATCGTCTGTCCCGTAATTACCCGCTCAGCGCCTTCGCCTGTCAGTCGATCACCCGGGCCTTTTCCGGATGTCCGGCCTGGTCGCCTTTTTTTGCCGGCATGGCGGTGGTGCTGACCTATGTTCCCGACACCAGCCTGATGATGGTCATGACGGTTGGCCTGCCGTTTGCCGTACTCGGCCTGCTGATCGTGTTTCTTGAGGCGCGTTGGCGCTATCGCCGGGAACTTCGGGAGTTCGAGGGCTATCCGCTGACCGTGGCCAACCTTTGGCTGCCCTGTCTGCTTGCCGCTGCCGTCGGCCTCGGTCACCTGGCGCTGCCCCAAACCTCGATTATGGATATCATTGCCTTGGCGGCGCTGGCGGTGACCGCCGGCGTGCTAACCGTCTCACACGGCGCCGTCGAGGCGGGCCGGCGGATCGGCGGTTTCGTGCAGCGGGGGCTGCCGGCGATGGTCGGTGAGCTGCTGCTCTTCCTGGCCGCCGGGGTGCTGGCCGTCGGCCTGCGTTCTCTGGTCACGGTGATGCACCTGAGCCTGCCGTTGATCACCGTGTTTGATGCAACCACCGCCGGTCTGCTGCTCGCGTTGCTCATTGTTCCGTCGATGCTCGGCGCCCATCCGATCATCACCATCTCGGTGGTCGTCCCCCTGCTTGCCCCGCTCGACCCGGATCCACAGCTGCTGGCGGTGACCCTGCTGCTCGGCTGGGGCCTTGGCACCTGCGTAGGACCGATGTCCGGCACCCACCTGGTGATGCAGGGACGTTATGGCATCTCCAGCCTGAAAGGGGCACTCAGGAACTGGCCTTACGTGGCGTTGATGTACCCGGTGGCGCTGCTGTTTCTCTTTCTTGTGGCCCGGATTCGCGGCATCTGAACCGTCGAGTGCACTGGCGCTGCCGGTCGGCCGAAAGGTGTTGCCCGGATGTCGCGAGCGAGCTAAGGTGCGAAGCGGCAGAGAGGTTGACCGGCGGTGCGAAACAGCAATCGTTATGAGGAATGACGCTGATGAAACGTGATGCATTAGCAATCAAGAGTGACGACAACGTCGCCACGGCGTTGCGCGACTTGCGCAGCGGGGAGACGGTAACGGTCGGCATTGACGAACAGGTGGCGACGGTGGTCATGGTCGACGATGTGACGTTCGGCCATAAATTGGCGATTTCCGCCATCGATGCCGGACAGTCCATCATCAAGTACGGTGAAATCATCGGTCGGGCCACCCTGCCGATTCCCGCCGGCGGCCACGCCCACGTCCAGAACATCGAAAGTCTGCGCGGCCGCGGGGATCTCGAGTAACTCGAACGGCTTCCGACAAACGGAGGAACAACATGGAATTTCAGGGGTATCGTCGTCCTGATGGACGGGTCGGCACACGCAATTACGTCGGCGTCATCTCGACCGTGGTCTGTGCCAACGAGGTGGCCGAAGACATCGCTCGCCAGGTGGACGGCGCAGTCAGTTTCACTCATCACCAGGGCTGTTGCCAGACACCGGTGGATATCCGCCGGGTCAATGAGACACTGGTCGGGCTCGGCAGCAACCCGAATCTGGCCGCGGTCCTCCTCGTCAGCCTTGGGTGCGAGAGCACGGCCGTTGAAGAGGTTGCCGCAGGTATCCGCCAGGCCGGCAAACAGGTGGAGATCATCGGCATCCAGGAGATCGGCGGCGCCGCCCGGACCCGCGCGGAAGGCACGTTGATCGTTCAGGATCTGGTGGCTGCGGCGTCGGAGCTGCGGCGCGAACCGTGCAGCATTGCCGATATCGTGCTCGGCATGAAATGCGGCAGTTCCGACACGACCCAGGGCTTGTCGGCAACGCCGGCGGTCGGTTTCGCCTCGGACACGATCGTTGGTGCCGGCGGGACGACCATCATTGGAGAGATTACCGAATTCATCGGCGCCGAGCATATCATGGCCGCTCATGCCGCCACTCCGGAGATCGGCGAGCAGGTCCTGGACCTGGTCAGGCGCATGGAGGATCGTGCCAAGGCGGTCGGTTGCGATATGCGGGGTGGTCAGCCGACCGGCGGCAATATCAAAGGTGGGTTAACCACCATCGAGGAAAAGTCGCTCGGTGCCATCGCCAAGGCCGGCACGGCGCCGGTCCGCGCTGTCTATGAATACGGGGTCCGGCCGACAACCAGGGGCCTGGTGGTGATGGACTCGCCGGGCAGGGAACCGGAGATCCTCACTGGTCTGGCCGCTGCCGGCTGCAACGTGATCGCCTTTGCCACCGGTCGGGGGGCGCCTCAAGGCTTTCCGTTCGTGCCGGTCGTCAAACTGACCGGTAATGCCCGTACCTGGGAGAAGATGCGCGATCATATGGATCTGTCCGTCGCCGGTATCATCGATGGCAGCGAGAGCCTGCCGGTCGCCGGTCAACGGCTCGTGGCCGCGCTGCTCGACGTAGCATCGGGCAAACGCACCCGGGCCGAAATTACCGGCTATACCCGGGCTATGGACATCTATGTGACCGGGCCGGTCATCTGAGAGGAAAGACCATGAACTATCCGCGTATGGCCGCCGTCAGCCAGCGGCTCGAGGCCGCCCGAATCGAAGATATCGATTTGGCCGTTGCCGCAGAACTGGAACGGGCCGGGCTGGCGGAAAGGATCAGGCCCGGCAGTCGGGTGGCCATTACCGCCGGCAGTCGCGGCATCACCGACATGACTGCGCTGGTACGGGCCATCGTTCGCGAGGTCAGGAAGCTAGGCGCGCAGCCGATTATCGTGCCGGCCATGGGCAGCCACGGCGGGGCCACCGCCGCCGGCCAGGCGGAGCTGCTTGCCGACCTCGGAGTCAGTGAGGCGCAGATCGGTGCCCCGGTGATCTCATCGATGGACGTCGATGAGATCGGCGTGACCGACGATAACATACCGGTGGTGTTGAGCAGCGACGCGCTCGCCTGCGATCATATCCTGATCGTCAATCGCATCAAGCCGCACACCGAGTTCAGCGGCCGGATCGAAAGCGGTTTGACGAAAATGATGGTCATCGGCCTCGGTAAACACGAGGGTGCCATCAACATCCACAACTGGGCGGTTCGCTACGGCTACGAACAGACCTTGATCAGCGCCGGCAAACTGATCATCGACCGGGCGCCGATCACCCTCGGTATCGGTCTGGTCGATAATGGGTACGGGCAGGCCATGACCATTGCCGCGGTGACGCCGGAGCGGTTCATCGAAGAGGAGGCCCGGCTACTCGAGAGCGCCCGGAAAAGCTGCCCGCACCTGCCGTTTGATCGCCTCGATATTCTGATTGTCGATGAAGCCGGCAAGGAAATCAGCGGCACCGGCATGGATACCAAGGTGATCGGCCGGATCATGAATATCTACGAACCGCCGCTCTCCCACCCGTACATCACCCGGATCGTGTTGCGCGACCTGACCGCCACCTCCCATGGTAACGGGCTCGGCATCGGACTCGTCGATTTCATCACCGAACGAGTGTTTGCCAAGCTCGATCGGCCGACCACCGACGTCAATTGCATCACCGCGGTGACCCCGGAAAAGGGCCGGGTGCCGATCGTCGCCTCGACTGATCGCCAGGCGGTCGACCACGCGTTTGCCTCGGCCGGTCCGGTAACGGCAAAGGACGTCCGGTTATGCTGGATTCGCAATACGGCGGCGCTTGATCGATTTTATGTTTCCGAGGCTCTGCTTGCCGAGGTTGCCGAGCACCCGGATCTTGAGGTCTGTTCAGGGCTGCAGGCCATGCAGTTCGACGACGCCGGCAATTTGCTGTCGCTGCCCTGACGGCGGTAGTTGCTGTCGGCCATTGATTTCATTCGGCCCGTAGGGCCTCCACCGGATGCAGCCGGGCGGCGTGGGCGGCCGGCAGGATACCGGCCAGCAGGCCGATCCCGGCCGCCAGCAGTTCGGCATAGAGGGCATACTGCCACGGGGTGTGGGTG
>JAZBPM010000340.1:0-11017 GCA_036351615.1 Desulfofustis sp. | reverse complement strand
CCTTCCGCTGTTGGCAAGGCCCCTCGTTCATCGCCTGCGCCGCTCGGCCGTAGCCTACCGTGACAGATATACCGTGACGGACCTTTCGCGGCAAACAACAAAAAAAAAAGCACGGGTCGATCATCGCACCCCGTGCTTTTTTACAAATCCATCGCGACCCTCGGCCACGCCTCTGCTCAGCCGGCCGTAATTACTTGGCCATGGCGGCATCGAGTTCGACGATGATCTGATCGGTAATATCTATACCCTTGGCAGCATGCAAAACACCGCTCCGAGAATCGATGAGCAGCGAATAGCCGTTCGCTTCACCGTAGTCCTTGACCACCTTCTCAAGGGTTTTCAGTATAGGGTCCAGTTCCTTGTCCTGCATCGCCTTCAGTTCGAAGCGGGCATCCTCAGCTTTTTCCTGAGCCTCCCGCCGTTTCCTCTGAAAATCCCGCATTTTCTCCTGCTTCGTATCTTCACTCCAGGCGGAACTCTTCTTTTCTATGTCGTCCTGCATCGCCAGCAGTTCATCTTCTTCGCTCTTCAGTGTGGCCTGCAGTTCCTGCATTTTATCATCAAAGCGAGCCTTGGCGGCTTTTCCGGCAGCACATTCAACGAGTACCCGCTGGACGTTCATCACGCCCAGTTTCAGGTCCTCGGCCTGAGCGGCTCCGGACCACAGCAACAAGACAGCGCACACTCCGATACCGGCACTGCGCAAGAATCGATTCAACATGACTCCCCCAAAAATAGATTGCGGGCCCGCAGGCCCGCAATCAAAAAAAACCAAGAACGAAGTTATTCGGCAATGACGAAGTCGTCACGGCGGTTCTGGGCATAGGACAACTCATCCTGTCCATGCACCAGCAATCGCTCTTCACCGTAGCTGATCGTCGTCAACCGCTCTTCAGGCACACCGAGGTTGACCAGGTATTTCTTGGCACTGAGTGCGCGCCGTTCGCCCAAGGCCATGTTGTACTCGTTGGTGCCGCGCGGATCGCAATTGCCCTCAATGCGAACCTTGACGCCGTCGCCTTTCATGAAATCGGCATTGACCTGAATCCGGGAAACCTGATCCTGCCGGATATCAGATGAATCGAAATCGAAATAAACGGGCAGCATGCCTTCCGAAGTTCGCCCCTCGGATATTCCTACTCCTTTCGACTCAAGAGACTCTTCCTTGCCCATCGCGCCGGTGTCGGTGGAAGGTTTCATCGCTTCATCCGTATCGCTATCGGCGCAACCCGAAAACAGGACAAGACTGAGAATCATCAACGCGGGCAGCAAGGCCCGAATTCTGCTCCACATGGTAAAACCTCCCGAAATTGTATTTTTTTTATGATGCGATGTGTACTCGCGGAAACGCTCTGATAGTTCCGACCATCTTCTGGGTGGAACCTTTCATTGGACTCTAAATATAAAAAATCGTATAAAAAAATACAAGAACAATCGACAGGCACCCGCGCTTTTGTATCGCCAGCCGACACCACTTTGCTCTGGTGCAATTTGGGATTTCAGTTTACAATACACTGTTGATCATTCATAAATCCCGACAACTCCCCGTATCACCGGCATTGCCCAGGAGACAGATAGATGGCAAAAATGCATGTTAATCCCAATCGTGCCACTGACAAAGCCGTGCGAGCAATCGACCGCAAGCGCGAACAGGAGCGCCGGAAGATGTTTGTCTTTGCCAGAGATCATGCAGATCTGCTGGCGACCAAGCTGGTTCAGCGGCTGATTGACAAGAATATTATCGAAACGACGTCGGTTGAAGATATCCGCAACGCGTTTGAGAAGCAGCTACGCTCCTTGCACCTGCTCGAAGAGTTCGATCTGCAACTGAAACTCGCGCCGGTGCGAACACTGGTCCAAGATCCCAATATCGTAACTCTTTATCTGACTCAGTTCATCATTGAAGACCTTGTTGACCATAGCAGTATCCAGGATGTCTTCGGTGAAGATATCGACATTTACCGGGCCGTGGATTCCGTTACCAAAGCGCTTCGCCCGAAGTGAAGCACCCCGCCGCGACACCTGCACTGGTCTTTGCCGACGAGCAGGGTCGCATCCGTGATTTTCCAGATCTGGCCATGGCCGGCATGGCCCATGAGCGGATCGTTCGCCCGGCCACCGCCGATTTGATAGAGCTGCCCGAGGGCAGTGAGTTATTCGTCCTGCCGGGCCGGTTACCGATCGGCACCGACCCGGCGACCGGCGAACCGCTGCTGCTTGAAGAAGATCCCGCTCAGCCGGGCAAGCCGATCCTGGCAGTGGCCGCCTTCATGGCCCCTGCCCATACGGCACTTTATACCGCTGCTTATCAGCGTCGCGCAGACGCGCCGCTTTTGCCGCTCTTCGCTTACACCGCCGTCGGCTGGCACCAGGGACGTTTCTGGGTAACCGGTTTTCGCAGCGATACCGATCAGCGTCAGGATGCACGCAATTTTAGGCAAGAACAGATTACCCGATTGACCCAAAAGGCGTTGAAGCGACACCGGGGCAATCGTCTGATTCAGCATCTCGGCATCTGTTGCCTGACCTACCACTGCCCGGCTGCCCGGAATTATTTTCTTGGTCGCTGGGAAGCCCCACTGCCCTCCTCACCGGTCTGCAACGCTCGCTGTCTCGGATGTATTTCTCTACAGGAATCGGGTTGTTGCCCATCCACTCAGGATCGCATCGCATTTGTGCCGAGTTCGCGGGAAATCTGCGAAATTGCCGTGCCGCACCTGCAAGCAGCGGAGTCACCGATCGTCAGCTTCGGCCAGGGATGTGAAGGAGAACCACTCCTGCAGGCCGACCTGCTGGCGACATCAATCCAGGCGATCCGTCGGCAGACGACCAGAGGCACCATCAATTGCAATTCCAACGCCTCGCTACCCGAGGCCGTCGACCGCCTGGCCCGTGCCGGTCTGGATAGTCTGCGCGTATCGCTCAATTCCGCCAGAGAGATTTACTACGAACGCTATTACCGGCCTCGGGGCTATCGGTTTGCCGATGTTCGTCAATCAATCCTTGCTATGAAAAAACGGAATAAATTTGTTTCCCTGAATTACTTCGTTCTGCCGGGTTTTACCGATACGGTCGAGGAACTCGAAGCGCTTGCCGACCTGGTGCAGACCGGGGGCGTCGATTATATTCAGCTGCGCAATCTCAATATTGACCCGCATTACTATTTTTCATCCCTTGCCGTGCCAGCCGAACCCGGTATCGGCTTGCGCCACTGGCTGACACAACTGAAAAAAATCTTGCCCCATCTGCGCTTCGGTTACTTCAATCCCCAGGTGAACACTGATCGCTAATGATTGACAGAACATGGCAGGCTGACTGAACATTTTCTATTGAATTTTTTTTTCATTCTATTATGTTAATAGGAAATTTTATCAATTTTTATTCACCTCGGGATAATTATTATGGATATGGACGATCAGTCACCGAAAATGAGGCTCACCGCACAGCGCCAGATCATCCTTGAAGAACTCGGCAAGGTGACCTCGCATCCGACCGCCAACGAGGTCTACGATATGGTCCGCAAGCGACTGCCGCGAATTGGCCTGGGCACCGTGTACCGTAACCTCGAATTGATGGCTGAAACCGGGCTGATCCTCAAGCTGGAGGTAGGCGGCACGCAGAAGCGCTTCGATGCCACGACAAATCTCCATTATCACGTTCGGTGCAGCGAGTGCGGACGTGTCGACGACATCGAACTGCCGGTCCAGAGTAAGTTAGATCGGCTCGCCGCCAAGGCCTGTGATTACCAGATCCTCGGCCACCATATTGAATTTTCCGGAATCTGCCCGGATTGCGCCCGCGCCACCGCCAAACAGATATCGATCAACTGAAGAGTTATAGCCGGCATGCCGGCATGAGACAAAACGAAACCGGCCCCTGCTCCTTCGACGGAGCAGGGGCCGGTTTCGTTTTTATTTAAAAATCGGCGGGACAGGTTTTAACCTGTCCCCCGCTCACTTTCAAAAACCAACCGGCCATTCCGACCACAATGCCGATTTTCATGCTTCGTTGTGACGCTCTTTCATTGGGTTAGAGCGACTGGAGCGGGCGCGGGTCAATCAGAGAAAGACGACCCTGCAGAATCGCCGTTTGCCGACCTTGACTATCTTCGTGCCGCTCGGCGCCACCGTACAGCCGCTGTCGGTTATCTTCTCACCATCGATACTGACAGCCGACTGATCGATCATCCGCCGGCCTTCCGAGGTAGATGAGACGAGACCGGCATCAGCGAGCAGCTTCGGCAGCCACACCGCTTCGGTCGCCGTCAGTGCATATTCGGGCAGGTCATCGGGCAGTTCATGTTTGCTGAAAACGCTGGCGAAATTCTCCTCTGCCTGGCGGGCCGCATCCTCAGAATGAAAGCGTGCCGTCAACTCCCGGGCCAGTTGCTGCTTGACCGCTTTCGGGTGCAGACGGCCCTCTTCCATTCCCGTTCGGAGCGCGGCGATTTCCTCTGTCGAACTGTCGCTGAGCAATTCATAATAGCGAAACATCAGTTCATCGGAAACAGACATGGTCTTGCCGTAGATATCGGCAGCGCTTTCGCTGATGCCGATGTAGTTGCCCAATGACTTGCTCATCTTGTTAACCCCATCCAGCCCTTCCAATAGCGGCAGGGTCAACACAACCTGAGGCTCCTGATTCCGGGCGCGTTGCATGTCCCGACCCATGAGGAGATTGAACAGCTGATCGGTACCGCCCAATTCGACGTCCGCCTCCATGGCCACCGAGTCATATCCCTGAATGAGGGGGTAGAGGAATTCGTGGATGGAGATTGGCCGTCCGCTTTCAAATCGCTTCTTGAAGTCGTCGCGTTCGAGCATTCGCGCAACGGTCAGCTCAGAAGCCAGGCGGATCATCGCAAAGGAATCGAGCTCACCGAGCCACTGACTGTTAAAGGCAATTTTCGTCTTCTCGGCATCGAGAATCTTGAACACCTGTTCTTTGTAAGTCTCGGCATTTCGAGCGATATCTTCACGAGTCAGTGGCTTTCTCGTTTCCGATTTTCCGGTCGGATCACCGATCAACCCGGTGAAATCACCGATCAAAAAACAGACCTCATGCCCTAATTCCTGAAAATGCTTCAGCTTCTGAATAAGCACCGTATGCCCGAGGTGCAGGTCCGGCGCGGTTGGATCGAATCCCGCCTTGACCTTGAGCGGTACGCCGGTATCGATCGAGCGTTTCAGTTTGTTCGCCAGTTCTTCCCGGGAAATAAGGTCTACGACTCCCCGCTCGATCAACGCTAATTGTCTTTCCAGTTCACCCATTGCCTTTTTTCTGCTCCTTCCTGCTCCTCATTTTCAGACGCCCGTGTTATCTGGCATATTCGACAGCCCGGGTTTCCCTGATGACCGTCACTCTGATCTGACCCGGATAGGTCAGTTTTTCTTCGATCGATTTGGCGATGTCCTGGCTGAGTAGCACCGCTTCGCTATCGCCGATATGCCCGGAATCGACCATGATGCGCAACTCGCGGCCGGCCTGGATGGCGTAAGATTTTTCGACCCCTTTGAATGAATTGGCAATTCCCTCCAGATCCTCCAGCCGCTTGACATAGCTCTGCAGCATTTCCTTGCGGGCGCCGGGACGTGCCCCGGACAGTGCGTCCGCAGACTGCACAAGGATATCGAGGACGCTCTGCGGCGGAATATCTTCATGGTGGGCGCCGATGGCATAGGCGATCTCGTCCACCTCACCGTACTTTTTGGCCAGATCACGCCCGATGATGGCATGCGATCCCTCGACCTCGTGATCAACCGCCTTGCCGATATCGTGCAACAGACCGGCACGCTTGGCCAACTTGACATCCAGGCCCAGTTCGGCGGCCATAATGCCGCAGAGGAAAGCGACCTCCAGGGAGTGCTGCAAAACGTTCTGGCCGTAACTGGTCCGATACTTCAGCCGGCCGAGGATCTTGATCAACTCGACGTGAACGCCGTGGGCTCCGACATCGAAGGTCGCCTGCTCACCGGACTCGCGCATGTCGGTATCCAGTTCCTTGGTCACCTTGGCGACCACCTCCTCGATACGGCCGGGATGAATGCGTCCATCATTGATCAATTGATGCAGGGCAAGGCGCGCCACTTCCCGGCGAACCGGGTTGAAACCGGACAAGATGACCGCTTCCGGAGTGTCGTCGATAATGATATCGATTCCGGTGGCTGCTTCGATGGCTCTGATATTGCGACCTTCCCGGCCGATAATGCGGCCCTTCATTTCGTCGGAGGGCAGGGGCACCATAGATACCGTACGATCCGCCACGTAGTCGCCGGCATATCGGGAAATCGACAGCGCAATGATATTTTTAGCCTTTCGATCGGCCTCCATCTTCATCTCGTTCTCGATCCGCGCCAAGCGTTTAGCGGCATCCATACGAGCCTGGCTTTCCAGCGAATCCATCAGCAGTTTTTTGGCTTCTTCCTGGCTGATCTCGGCAATCCGCGCCAACTCGTAGCGCTGCTTGTCCAATAGTGAGTCTATTTCAGATGATTTTTCTTCAAACTCCCGTTGCCTGCGTTTCAGCTCTTCTTCGACAGTGAGCAGTTCCTGGCGCTTCTGGTCGCAACTTTCCCATTCTTTTTTGAGCAACTCCCGCTTCTTGTTAAGCTGCTGCCGATCTTCTTTTATTTCGCGGCGATCGGCCTTCAATTCCTCTTCCGCAGCCTGCTTTACTTGATAGGCCTCCTCTTTGCTCTGGAGCTGCGCTTCCTTTTTCAGCTGCTCCGCCTCGACAATGGCATTTTCGATCAATTGCCGGGCCTGCTCTTTGATGTTGCTGGCGTGCCCGTCGACAAACCGTTTGCGTAGATAAAATCCGAGCAGGCCGCCGAACAACAACCCGATAAAGACAAAAACGGAAGGGTGATTTAATGCATCCATGGAAGGCTTCCTCAATAATATGATACGATTACGGGAAGCAGACAGCCTATTTCAAGCGTGAGTGGGAGCGAACGTGAAAAGGACTGATAAGGGTTGACAGGAACGGTGCTGTCAGTTGCCCATGATGCCGGCAGATCGCTGTCGCCGGTCGTCACCTGTTCGGAAAGAGTGTCTCCGTTTGTTTGCCGACGCCGGAGAAACGTGGCGCCGAAGGCAAGAGAACATACGCACCATCTATCGAGAAAAACCAGCTGCCGGCAGTGGACCCGGCTTTTAGACCGACTCCGGACCACCGATACTGATGAGCATCCCGTCAACCTTCCTTACAGTCCTGCCACCCCGAGGCGCTGCTGTAATCAATCGTTTTTTACTCTGTTGCGGCAACCGGAAACTTCACTCCTTGACGGGCGCCGGTTACCGATATAGTAAAACGATGGTCGGTACTGGTACCGACCATCGTTGTTCACCAATTTTCCCCACCCTGCCGTGTTTGTAGAACACGTTAAACCTATCGAGATAGGTGGGAACCGCATATCAACGTCTGAGAAATCGTTGGATTGCTCATCTGACTGACAGTGGTGGCTCCCTAACTGTGAGAGTTGGCTCAACAACACTACAAATCACCAACAGCGCAGGGAAAACTTTTGTACTCTTCGCGTCCCCGCTCACGCCGCTTGCGGGTACGCCATATCATCTCCGTATGACAAAGCTATAATCACAATAAAAACAATAAACAACCTCTGTTCCATATGATTCTATCATAGCAGATATTACCAAAAACAAAAGACAAAATTTCGCGGCCGCCGAAAAACGAAGTCAACCGACAACCCCAGCTCACCACCTACCAAATTCTTCGTCTACGAAGCCTCTGCCGGAGCATATCCACCTCGCCGTTTACGACTCGGCCGTCACGACGAAGCATGGACATCTTCGCAGACCCGGCAGGATCGATTGACTATGGGCAATGCTGCATCAAGGAGACCCGACAGTTTTTTGAAAGTGAGCGGGGGACTGGCTAAAACCTGTCCCGCATCGTTTAGTTAGCGGGGGACAGGCTATAAAACCTTTCCCGCATCGTTTAGTTAGCGGAGGACAGGCTATAAAACCTGTCCCGCATCGTTTAGTTAGCGGGGGACTGGTTAAAACCTGTCCCGCCGTTGGTTAAGATGCTCAACCGGACTGCCGATCCGTCGTCAATACCGCCGCCACCTTTTCGTTGAGGGTTCTCACTTTCTCCTCGGCACTGCGCCGGTAGCTCTCATGTTCTTTTTTCAGGCGCAGATAGCGGGAAGCAAGATTGAGACAGGCCATTACCGCGACCTTGCTCACCGGAATCGTGCCACTGCCACGGTCGCCGTTCTCCTCGATCTGCTTTTTCACCAGGGTCAGAATAGCATCCATTTCCTCTTCCGAAGCCCCGGTATAAAAAGCAAAATCCTGGCCAAGCAGATGAAACCTGATCAGTCGTTCTGTCTCGGACATGTGCGGCTACTCCTCGGGACTCGCGTTCGGCAAGCACCACCTGCATTTACAACAAACAGGCGGTACTCGGTCAACGGGAAAAGAGGCTCCCCTGAATACCGCCGTCCCGTTCCTGCTTTTTCTCAAGGTCCGTTTCAGATCGGGCCGTCGCCTGCTGCTCGCCCGTTTCCGAATGTTCTTCGATCGTCGACGGTTGGCCGTCCCGAGCGTCATCGACCGGCACGGTCTCGTCCGGCAATTCCGTCTGCCATTTCTCTATCCGGTCGATCAAAGAATCAACCCGTGTCGTCATCTCTTGTCGCTCTTCGGTCATCGTTCCGAGCTCCCGCCTGAGCTGCTCGTTGTCGGCGACAGCCGTCGACAACTCCCGTTCGAGCCGCCGATTTTCATCCCGAACAGCGGCAAACCGCTGCAACAACTGTTCAATGTGACGCTCCAAACGAAGCAGTTCGTTATCTTTTGCCATGATTCTCCTCTATGATTACCGCTTGTCTCAAAAACGTCGCTCAGGTCGGCAGAAGCTTGATTGGTTGTGGTTTAGTTAGCGGGGGACAGGTTGCAACCTGTCTCGCCTGGTTTAGTCTGCGGGGGACATGTTAAACCCTGTCCCGCCGATAATCGAGACTGAAATCAACATCTGGTGAAGGTCCAGGCCAGCGGCTTGTTTCCGGCGTAGGGCATGTATCCGTGAAACAGGCGCGGATCGTTATCGAATACCAACGACAGGAAATGCCTGTCTCCGTCCCACATCGGCAACTCTGCCAACCGCTCGATCGGGTGCCAAAGCAACCGCCCTTCCTCGTTGCTGGTGAACGGCACACCGGTGAACTGATCTATCCGATAAATAAAACCGAACCAGTCCTCACCCTGCGGCCCGAAACCGGTCCAATTGATCGTCCCGCGAAGCACCACCTGATCGCAGATAATCCCTGCCTCTTCCTTTATCTCCCGGCAAATACACTGGTGGATGGATTCCTGCGGCTCCATTTTACCGCCAAGCCCATTATACTTCCCGGCATGGGGGTCATCAGGGCGACCGTTACGGTGCACCAGCAGGGTCTGCCGTTTGTCCGCGGACAGCACATATCCAAGCGTCGCGACGATCGGAGTGTACAAACTCTCTCCTTGTTATTCAGCCAGTTTTCGGTACAATACCGAAAGACTCATCGTCCTATCGGGCAGCTGCAGCAGGCCTGCGTGCCACTGTCGTTTCCCTGGACAATAGAGTAACTCGAACGACACTGCAAGCAGGCATTGATCACACCCCTCCACCGTTTCGAACAAGAGATAATCTCCCGCATGACCAGAATCGTCGCCTGTTTTTCTTTTTTTCTCCGGCGTTATCTCTTTTTACAGATGGCTCTGCTGGCTCTGCTGCCGGCCGGACTCCGGGCCAACGCCGACCCGGCATTTTTTCCGCACTACTCATCGATTTCGGCCAACGTCGCTTTCTGGGAAAAAATATACTCCACCCATTCCGTTAATACCGCAATAATTCACGACCGTGACGACCTCCGGCGCGTCTATGCAATCATCGACCTGGCCGATCAAAACCACCCCGGAGCAGCGCACAGAAACGAGACACTTGTGGCAAAAACAAAAAAGCGCTACGCCGATCTGCTCCTTCGGCTTGTAGACGCTCCGCCACAAACAGCGGAAGAAAAACGGGTTGCAGCTCTGTTTCCAGGGAATCTTGATCCGGCCACGTTGAAACGGGCAGCCGGTGCGATCCGCTCGCAAACCGGCCTGAAAGAACGGTTCATCGAAGGCGTGATTCGTTCCGGCGCCTACCTGCACAGCTTCAAGCGCGTTTTCCGCAACCATGGCCTCCCCGAAGACCTGGCCTATCTCCCCCATGTCGAATCCTCCTTCAACCCCCGAGCATTCAGCAAATTCGGGGCCGCCGGCATGTGGCAGTTCACCACCGGCACCGGGCAACAATACCTGCGCATCGACTACATCATCGATGAACGGCGTGACCCGTTCCTCTCGGCCGAGGCGGCAGCTCGCTTTCTCAAAAGTAACTACCGGGCCCTTGAATCCTGGCCGCTGGCCCTGACTGCCTACAATTACGGCACCGCCGGCATGAAGCGGGCGGTCCGGGAACACGGCACCTACGAGCAGATCTTCCACAAGTATCGCAAAGGATGGTTCAAGTTCGCCGCCCGCAATTTTTATCCATCGTTTCTCGCTGCGGTAAAAGTGGCCAAACAATTCGAGAAATCCGGCACCCTGACCCTGGACCGGCCGGTTGCCTCGGTCTCCGTGCGGGTTCCCGGTTTTGTCGCCAGCGCCGCGCTCTGCAACCACCTCGGCATCAGCCAGGCGACCCTGGCCCGCTACAATCCGGCGCTGCGCGATCCGGTGCTGCAGGGAGAAAAATACATCCCGAAAGACTACCTGCTCAACCTGCCGGCCGAGTTAAAAAACAGTGCGGTTTTGACCTCTCTGCCAGCCGCCCTCTTTTCCCCGGAACAGAAACGAAGTCTTTTCTACCAGGTTCGTCCCGGCGATACGGCCGGAGCCGTGGCCCTGGCGCACAAGGTGCCGCTCAAACGGTTGATCGAGGTCAACGGTCTCGATCATCGGGCAACTGTTCGGGTCGGCCAGAATCTCCGGATCCCGGCCGCTTCGACACCGCATTCACCATCGT
>JAZBPM010000339.1:0-3461 GCA_036351615.1 Desulfofustis sp. | reverse complement strand
AGCAGGGTCAGAGCGAGCGTTGACGGGATGGCCAGCATGACGACGATCGATTCGCGCCAGCCGAGGAAAAACAGGATGAGCAGGGCCACGCCGAATACCGCGATGCCCATGTGCAGCAGCAGCTCGTTTGATTTTTCCGAGGCGGTCGCCCCGTAGTCCCTGGTGACGCTGACCTCGATATCTGCCGGTATCAGCGTTCCCTTGAGACTGTCCACCTTGTCGAGCACCGACGCGACGACGCTGACCGCGTTGGCACCCGGCCGCTTGGCCACCGAGATGGTCACCGCCGCCTCCGGATCGTGGAGGTCGGGTGCGCCGAAGAGCACGTAGGTCGACGGTTCCTCGGGGCCGTCGATGATCTCGGCGACCTCTTCGAGATAGACCGGTTTGCCACCGTAAACGCCGACAACGATCCGGCCCACTTCTTCGACGCTGGTCAAAAACGAGCCGGTCTGCAGCTCGATGTCCTGGTTGCCGCTGGTGAGGACCCCGGAATAGCGCTGCTGGTTGGCCTGCTGCAGCATCGGCACCAGCTGGTTGATCGAAATATCCCGTGAAGCGAGCAGCAGCGGGTCGAGGCGGACGGTCACCTGCCGCCTGGTGCCGCCGATCAGACTCGTTTCCGCAACCGACGGGATGCTCTTGATCGCATCGTCAACCTGGGCGGCCAGGCGCCGTAGCATAAAATGGTCGTAGTTCGGGCTGTGCAGCGTCAGGGCGAGGACCGGCACATCGTCGATGGTGTGCGGTTTGACCAGCGGCTGCGAGACATTGTGGGGAATGCGGTCGAAATTGGTGGCCAGTTTCTGGTTGAGCCGGACGATGGCAGTCTCCAGATCGGCCCCGACGTAAAAACGGACGATGAGCAGGCTCTTGCCGGCCATCGACGTGGAGTAGATGTACTCGACATTGGGCAGCTCGTAGAGCAGTTTTTCCATCGGGATGGTGACCTGCTCTTCGATCTCTTTCGGGGTGGCGCCCTCCATGGCTACCATCACGTCGATCATCGGCACCTTGATCTGCGGCTCTTCCTCGCGCGGCAACATGGCCACGGCGAGGATGCCGAGCAGCAGTGAGGCGATGATGCCGAGCGGCGTCAGTTTCGAGTTGATGAAGGCGGCGGCCAGTTTGCCGGCAAAACCGCTTGGTTTACTCTCCGAAGTGCTCATGTCGATCCGTTGGTTGATGCTGTGAAGGGTCGGTGTCGGCCGCTTAGTTGATGGTTACCGGCTGGCCGTCCTGCAGGTGCTGGTGACCGGAGACGATGACCCGGTCGCCGGCGGTGACCCCGGCGAGAATTTCCACCGCACCGTCATGCTTCAGGCCGGTTTTCACCAATTGCAGGCGGGCCCGTTGTCCGTCGGTCAGGAAGATTCGCTCCATCTGGCCAAAGGGAAGGACTGCATCCTGCGGAACCATGAAGGCAATGCCTCGCTCACTTGGCAGGCTGATCCGGGCGAATTGACCGGAGCGGATCTGTTCGGCCGAGTCGATGGCCAGTTTGACCGGGGCGGTGCGCGAACGAGGATCGGCGGTCGGAGCGATCTCGATGATCCTGCCGGTGGTCCGCAGCCCCGCCGCCGGCAGGTGGATCGGTAGCTCATCGCCAATGGACAACGCCAGGACGAGCGACTCGGGGACGTCGGCCAGGACCTGCAGGTGGCCTTCGTTCTCCAGCTGCAGCAGGGGCTTGCCCGGTGTCGCGAGATCGCCGATGCTGGCCATCTTCCGGGTGATGATGCCGCTGAACGGAGCGGTGATGGTGGTATAGCCGAGCATCGTGCGGGCCTCCCTGAGTGCTGCTGCGGCGATCTGGCGGGTCTCCTCCAGGGTGCGGACCGTTTCCGCGGTGGCAGCGTTTTTAGCCAGCAGGCTCCGCTCCCGGGCCAGGTTTCGCTCGGCCTGCTCGAACTGGGCCTGGGCCTGCAGGAGTTGGGCGTTGATCTCGTCTGCACTGAGGGTTACCAACAGGTCGCCTTCGTTGACCCGTGAACCGAGCGATACCGGCAGTTCAACGATATTACCGCTGATTCGGGCGGCAATCGAAGCACTTTCCGCCGCCTGTACAGTGCCCATGATTTCGACCTGGCGGGCCGGCGCCTGCTGCTTAACGGTGACGACGGAAACCGGCGCCGGCTCCAGCTGCTCTGCCTTCTCGACGTGCTCCGGGGCTTCCGACGAGCAGCCGGCGGCCAGCAGGACGGAAAAAACGGCGAGCAGAATGAAGGGAAGGACTGCGGGCAATCTCCTCATGGCTGTGTCTCCAGAAGTTCTTTCGTGGTTGGTGCAAATTGCTGCAGGCCGGCCGCCTGTCGCAGCCGAGCGGCGGCGGTCCGGCAATTGGCCCGAGACGCCGACTGGCGAACCAGGGCATCGGTGAGCCGTACCTCGCTGTCGATCAGGTCGGAGGCGAGGATGACGCCTTGCTGGAAGCGCTCACGATTGAGTTGCGCGCTTTCCCGGGCGACCTGGACCATCTTTTGGGTTACCTGCCTTCGTTCGGCGGCTTGGCGCCGGTTCAGTTCGGCCTCCTGGATCTCCAGATCGACGGCCAGTCTGAGTTTGCCGAGTTGTTCCTTGAGTTCGGCAAGTTCCGCGGCTTTCTGGGCGATCTCGCCATCCCGGCGGCCGCCGTCATAGAGCTGATAGGTCAGCTGCAGACCGGCCAGCCAGGAGCTGCCGTCGCCGTCGACCTCCCAGCCGCGGTCGTACTGGTAGCCGGCAAAGCCGTCAAGGGTCGGGTGCAGGGCTCCGCGGGCGCCGGCAAGGGCAGCCTCGGCGGCCATCAACCGGGCCTGCAGGGCCGCGATTTCCGGCCGCTCACGGTACGCATCGACAGTCGGTACCGACTGTTCGTCGCCTGGGCCGGGCAGCAGCACCGCGTCGGTGCCGCTCAGGCCGAGCAGGTTGAGAAAGCCGCGTTGTGCCAGATCCAGCTGGTGCCTGGCGATAATCAGCTGCTCGCTGGCGCGGGCCTGTTGCACTTCAAACTGGAGCAGGTCGGCGCGGAGCAGATCACCGGCGTCGTAGCGGGCCACGGCCACCTGCAGGGACGAGTCGATGGCGCTGAGTTCCGCTTCCCGGGCGGCAACCTGGTCGCCGGCCTGGATGATAGTCTGGTAGGCACGAACAACTTCGTAGCCGAGACGGTGCTGGATGGCAGTGCGATCCGTCTCGCTGGCAAGCTGCAGCGCCTCGGCGGCCTCAGCGGCGGCTTGGTCGCGGCCGCCGTTATAGAAACGGTAGTTTATTTCCGCCTTGAACCCGAGGTTATCGGTGCGACCGGGGTCGTTGAAATCGATGGTATTGTCGAATCCACCCTGGTTGAGGATGGCACCGAAGGCCTGCATCGGGTTGTCGGTCTGGCTGTAGCCGCCGCTCAGGCTGATCCCCGGCCGCATCGCGGCGGCGGCCTGGTGGCGGGCTGCCTCGGCTGCCCCGATGCGTTGCCGGGCGATCTT
>JAZBPM010000338.1:0-5665 GCA_036351615.1 Desulfofustis sp. | reverse complement strand
GTGCTTCCTCGATGAATTGACGGTCAAATAAGGTGAGAGCCCGGGCCGTCTGCAGAAATGAGCGGTTCTCGCGCTCAGGGGCTAGCCCGGAAAGCGGTTGGGCAACCGAAATCCGACAGAGTACCGCAAGAAAGACACAGATCACGATGAACAGTCCAAAGCTACCGGACACCGGCAGGCTGAAAGGGCGCCGCCATCGATAGATATATCGGAGAGCCTGCATAGAATAGGAGTGTTGCCTAAAAAGAAAAGAACACGTTTACGACTCGCTGAAATTCTATGGGAAATTGACACCACTGTCAATCAAAGGAACTAAACTAAACATCAAATGAGCTAAAGCCACCAGCTTCCGTTGTCGAAAAGAGTTTGGAGGTAGCTTATGCGCTAATAATTCTTGACGAAACCCGTATCGGTCGCTAGTTTACCAGCCAATCGTTTCACCATGGGCGGGTAGCTCAGCTGGATAGAGTGTTGGCCTCCGAAGCCAAAGGCCGCGGGTTCGAATCCCGCCTCGCCCACCAGCGAAATCATGAGCCGACGACAGGCCGTTGGGATAGATAAGGCCCTATGGAGCTTTCAATGCTTACAGAGGGCTTTTTGCTGATATTGGGAATATCCATCTAAGAGGCGCTCTTTCGAGAATAGTCGAGTGCGGAAGTCTCCAGAAAATGAGGGTCGATTTAAGGATGTAAAGGATATTTATCGGCCGGCAGGCATTTACTTTCACTATTCGTACATCTTTTTGCCCTCTCCGTGCATATAGTTACATTTGGTTTGCTTCAGAATCAAAATACAACTATCGGAGAGACAGGAATGACAACACAAACTACGCTATTGTGTAAGGGTGAAGCTGTTCGGCATAACAAAAAGGCTGAGTGGGGTATCGGAAAAATTACCGACGTCAACAGCTGCGGAACGGTTCGTGTCCTTTTTGCCGGATTTCCCGAGGTTTCGATAGCTAAGGGATCGAAATATCTTATTAAAGTCAAAGCAAAACAATAAGCGTTCGGGGTTGTTCTTCCCGAAAGCAATGAGACAACTATCTAACTATTTGGGGGAGTTTTGCAAACATCAGTGAAAAAATGGTTTCGTGACAAGAATACCGGTTTTCTCGACAACAGAGGCGGCCCGGACATACTGGTCAGCAAGAGAGATCTTGTTGACTGTCAGTTCCTCAAGGTTGGTGCCGTGGTCGAGTTTGAATGCCACCCGGGGGAAAAAGGTCTGGTTGCTAAAAAGGTCAAGCTGGTGAGCAAGCACAAGTCGACCGGCGATGCGAAGGGTAAGAAAAAGGAGTTCCGTTTTGGGGTAATGACCTGAGGGGACCTTGAAAAATTCGGAATTTCGTTCAAGATCGAGGCGCGCAAGAAAATTTTTCCGCAGGCATATACATGATATTCCGAGGATAGAATTTGATTGCGCAACGATGAGATTGGGCGAAATGACAATTTTTCAAGGTTCCCCTGAGCAAGACGAATACTTACCGTCTCTCGCAGTCAATGATCGAGGAAACTCGGTCGCCAACCGGCCCAGTGCCGAAAGATTGATGCTGACAGCAATCGACGTCTTCGATTGCTGCTATCCTTGGCCGAGACGAAAAAGCCGGACCCCGGTATTTCCCGGGATCCGATTGGCGTGTTGATCGGAGGGCGATCAGTTGTTGCGCTCGGCGATGGCTTGTTCTGCCATTTCGACCAGTTCAGGGCCGACCTGGGTCTTCCATTTGTCAAATACCGGGCGGGTCGCCGCAACAAACGCTGCCCGCTGTTCATCGCTCAACTCGGTGATGGTCACATCGTTGGCCTCGATTTCTTCGAGTAGCGAACGGTCGCCCTCGACCAGACCGGCCCGAGCAATTACGATTTCCTGCTGACCGGCGTCGATAGCAGCCTGCTTGACGATGGCCTGGTCTTCTTCCGTCCACGAGTTCCAGACTTCCTTGTTAACGACAAAGATCAGCGGATCGGCTACATAGCCCCACATGGTGATGTGTTTCTGGCCGACTGTGTGCAATTTGGCCGCAGTGAAGATGGCCAGCGGATTTTCCTGACCGTCGACTGCGCCACTGGCCAGGGCGGGCTGGGCGTCGGACCAACTCATCTGGGTCGGGTTGGCACCCAGGGCGGTGAAGGTATCGAGGAAGAGCGGCGAACCGACAACCCTGATCTTCATGCCTTTGAGGTCATCGGGCGAACTGATGGCATGCTTGGAGTTGGAAATCTCGCGAAATCCGTTTTCCCCCCAGGCCAGCGGCACGACCCCGGCTTCTTCGAGAATGGAGAACAGCTGCTCGCCGACCGGGCCCTGAGTCAGGGCGTCGATAGCGGCAAAATCAGGCATCAGAAAGGGCATCGAGAACAGATTGAGCTGTTTGACCTGCGGAGACCAGTTGATGGTAGAACCGACGGCCATGTCGATGACGCCTTGACGAATGGCTGACAATTCCCGGGTCTGGTCGCCCTGGACCAGCGAGACACCGGGATAAAGCTTGATGTTGATCCGGCCATCGGTACGTTCTCGAACCAGATCGGCCCAGATTTCGCCCCCTTTGCCCCACGGGAAAGCGGTGCTCAAGACGAGCGACATCTTGTACTCGGATTTGTAGTTCTGTGCCGAGGCTGCAACCGCGCCAAGCAGCAAGGTTGCGACCAGGAGCGCGGTCAGAGTGAATCTTTGTTTCATGTTTGCTTCTCCTTTCAGTTGATGTTGACTGCTCTTTTCTGTAGGAACGACGTGTTTGTTCGATCAATAGCCGAGTGTCTGCGGCAACCACAGGACCAGCTGGGGAAAGACGATAACCAACAGCAAGACGCAGAGCACGGAGAACAGCAGCCAGCTGACCCAGCGCACGGTTTGCTCCATGCTGACCTGGGCGATCCGGCACGACACCATCAGATTCACGGCCAGCGGCGGCGTGAATTGGCCGACCGCCACCATCAGAGTGAGCAGGACGCCGAACCAAACGAGATCCCACTGGTAGAACAGGGCAATGGGCATCAGAATCGGCACGAAGATCAAGAAGATCGAGATCCCGTCGAGAAACATCCCGACAAAAACCAACAATAAAATGAGCAGGAATAGGACCCCGTATTGGCCGAGGCCTGAATTGACGATGGCCTCGGTGATCGGGTCGATGATGCCGAGCGTCGACAGCGAATAGGCAAAGATCCCGGCGAGTGCGACGACGATCAGGATTACCGCCGACAGCTCGCCGGCATCGCGCAGGATACCGAACAGGTCGCGAACGGCGATGGTACGGTGGATGACCATGCCGACAAAAAGCCCGTAAAAGACGGCGACCACCGCCGCTTCGGTCGGGGTGAACCAGCCGAGTCGCATGCCGCCGAGGATCAACACCGGCGCGGCCAGTCCCCAGGACGCCTCGCGAAGGCTCGACCAGAAGAGCGGTTTGCTCAGGGCGGCCTCCTGGAGTCCCATCCGGTGTTTTCTAGCCAGCAGGACCGACGGGATGATCAGCGCCAGACCGACCAGGATGCCCGGTACCATGCCGGCGGCGAACATTGCTGGGACCGAGGCGCCCGGTACGAGCACCGAGTAGATGATCAGCGCAATCGACGGTGGAATGAGGATGTCGATGGCGGATGCAGCTCCGATAACGCTGGCTGAAAAGGCCGGCGGGTAGCCGGCGCGGGTCATGGCCACGATCATGACGCTGCCCACGGCGGCGGCGGTGGCCGGGCCGGAGCCTGAAATCCCGCCAAGCAGCAGGGCCACGGCGATCGCCACCAGCGGCAGCATTCCCGGTCCCTGGCCGAATATCGAGACGGCAAAGCGCACGAGCCGAAGCGCTACGCCGGAGCGGTTGAAGATGATGCCGACCAATACGAACATCGGGATGGCCAGCAGCGGATACTTGCCGAGTCCGGCATAGAAGTTCTGCGGCACCGCCAGCAGGCCGAACCATTGGGTGTCGGGATTGGCGAGACCGATCGCCAGGGCGGCGGACAATCCCATCGATACGCCGATCGGTACACCGGCCAACATCATCAGGATGAAAACAATGAACAGGGAGGCACCGATCATTGGTCGCGTCCCTGCCGGATCAGTAAACCAAGTGCACGAAGAGCGATGGCGAAGGACAACAACGGCAGCCAGAGCGAATACCACCACTGCGGCACGCCGATGCCGGGCGAGGTCTCGCCATACCGGATGTCGTCCCAGACCATACGGGAACTGAGAGCTGCTATCAACAAGAACAGGACGACCACCATTGCTGCGGCCAGTCGGCCGAGAAGTCGCTGGCGTTTCCGGGAACCTTTACCGATAAAATACTCGATACGGATATGGCGATTGCGGGCGACGGCGGCGGAGCCGGCAACCAGAGCCAGCACGATCATCAGGAAGATGGAGATCTCCTCGGTCCAGGCAAACGAGCGGTTGGTGAAATAGCGAACCAACACGTTGGCGAAGGTGATCAGGGCCAACGAGGCCATGACGATGACCGTCAGCCAGTCCTCGATCTTCAGCGGGACGGTGGTTGCGTGTTCCTCTTCATCGGTCGGCGAGACACCCTGGTCAGAGGTTGCCTCGGTCATATGATTCGGCGGTTTATTCGAAGTGAACTGCGATTCCATGAGCGAATCGATGTGTTTCTGGTGGCAAATGACAGGTAGAGGCTAATCTGCCGGCAATACCCCTTGGCGAATCCCGGGGCCGGCATGTAAAAGTGAGCGACTTGGTAAAGCCTCGACCGGATTTCACTACGACTTTCTGAGGAGAAGACTTTATCGTCTTCCATCCGTTGTTACAAGGTTTGTCTTACAGATTTGTTTATCATTTTCCGCGAATGGACGCTTTCTAGAGGTGAGTTGCTTTGTCCACAGTTGGCATGTTCCGCTTTGATCGGCTGGACGCCGGTTGCGATGTCCTGTCGGCAACCACTTTGAATGTGAGCCACCATCCATCGGGGCCGTCGCGAGGCAGTCTGTGGCAGAACCGATCCGCCGGGGGTACTGGTTTTTATTCAAGGTTTCCAGAAAATTCGTGCGCACTTTTTCATTTGTTGCATCGTGCCGCGTGTCCCGGTAAAGCATAGGGGAACCTTGAAAAATTTTCATTTCGCTCAATCTCATCGTTGCGCAATCAAATTTTATCATCGGAATATCGTGTATAGACCTGCGGGAAAATTTTCTTGTGCGCCTCGATCTTGAACGAAATTCCGATTTTTTCAAGTTCCCCATAGAAAGTAGCTCCAACAGGGGTGATAATGACACAACAACAAGATGATCAGGGAGCAACAAACGAGAGGAGAGGTGCGTCATGAGAAAAAAACGTCGTTTTTTTGTCGTCGCCTTTTTGTGCTTGATGGCAGCAGCGCTTGCGGGTGGGTCGGCTCATGCCGATATCGAAGGGAGCGCGGACCATCCGGCGGTTAAGCGCTATGAAGGAGCGGAAATTATCAAATACAATTTCCAAGAGTACAGTGATCTGACCATTGCCCTGGGCAAGGCCCGTAATTCGAGTGAAATCGAGGAAGAAATGAGAGCCGAGGGGGCGGTTACCAGATTGACCTATAAAATACCTCTCGGTCGTTCGCCGCTGGAAGTGGTTCGCAATTACGAGCAGGATCTGCAGGCAGACGGATTCACCGTTTTATTTGGTGGCAGCACGAACGATCTCGGTTCCTACTTTGCTGAAGCAGCCG
>JAZBPM010000337.1:0-2154 GCA_036351615.1 Desulfofustis sp. | reverse complement strand
GTCTGATCGGCCTGGTGCCCCAAGAGATGAATTTCTCGATCTTCGAGAAGGTCCAGGACATTGTTTGTCAGCAGGCCGGCTATTACGGTATCCCGCGGCGGCGGGCGGCCGACCGGGCTGAGCACTACCTCCGTCAGCTGGGGCTCTGGGAAAAACGGAACGTGCAGGCTCGAGAACTGTCGGGCGGCATGAAGCGACGGCTGATGATCGCCCGGGGGCTGGTCCACGACCCGAAGTTGCTGATTCTCGACGAACCGACGGCCGGAGTCGATGTCGAGCTGCGCCGAGGTATGTGGGAATTTCTGGAGGACCTGAACCGGGAAGGGCGGACAATCATCCTGACCACCCACTACCTGGAGGAAGCGGAGCAGCTCTGCAATCGTATCGGCATTATCGCCGGCGGTCGACTGATTGCCCATACCGATAAGCGGGAATTGCTGAAGAAACTGGATCGGCAGACCTTTATCCTGGACCTCAACGGCCCGGTCGGCGAGGTCGAACCGTTTGACGCCAACCGGTTTACAATTGTCGACGAGTCGACCCTGGAGGTGACGTTGTCGCGGGACCACTCGCTCAACGACCTGTTCGCCCATCTCGACCGGCAGGGACTGATTGTTGCTTCCATGCGTCCCAAGGCCAACCGGCTCGAGGAAATTTTCGTGGGGATGACGAAATGATCGGTGAACAGCTCATATCCCTGGCCAGCATCGCCCGGCGGGAAACGACCCGTATTTTCCGCATTTGGGTCCAGACCCTGGTACCGCCGGTGGTGACCGCCACCCTCTATTTTCTGATCTTTGGTACGTTTATCGGCTCCCAGCTCGGCGATGTTCACGGCTACGATTATATGTCTTTCATCGCGCCCGGTCTGATCATGATGTCGATTATCACCAATTCGTATACCAATGCCGTGTCGAGTTTTTTTAGCAGTAAGTTTCAACGTAATATCGAAGAATTGCTGGTCAGCCCGACACCTGACTGGGTGATCGTGCTCGGCTATGTTTCCGGCGCAATGGTCCGCGGCCTCAGTGTCGGCGTGCTGGTGGCGGCGGTTGGTCTCGGTTTTTCCCGGATCGTACCACACAACCTGTTTTTCATCTTGGTCTTTGCTGTGCTGACCAGTTTCGTCTTCGCACTGGCCGGACTGATCAATGGAATTTTTGCCAAAAAGTTCGACGATATCTCGATCATTCCGACCTTTGTCATTACACCGTTGACGTATCTCGGCGGCGTCTTTTATTCAATCTCTCTGCTGCCCGATTTTTGGCGAGCGCTCTCCCGGGCCAACCCGATCGTTTACATGATCGACGGCTTTCGCTACGGTTTTCTCGGTGTTGCCGACATCGGGGTCTGGACCGGACTCTCGATGCTGCTCCTGATCGGGACGCTGCTCTTTGCTGCCAATCTCTATTTGCTGAGCAGAGGGACAGGGGTGCGCAGCTGACTGCGGCGCTGGGAACTGCAAAAAAAAGGAGAAACAATGCTGGAACTCTATGTCCGTGACGGCTGTCCGTTCTGTCGAAAGGTGCTCGATGCAGCCCGTGAGCTGGGTCTGAAGGAAGGAGAGGATTACCGGGTGATCGACGCGGCTCCGAATACCCCGGGCCGGCAGACAGTCCTGGAGATCGGTGGCCAGGCTATGGTGCCGTTTCTGATCGACGGTGACCGCTCTATGTATGAAAGTGACGATATCGTCGACTACCTGCGGCAACAGACCCAACGATAATCGGCCGAATCATACGTGGTAACCTCTGTTGGCGGGCTTGGTGGCCTTCTGGCCGACTAGACAGAGACGCCGATCAGCGCGAGAAACTGTTCTTCGGTCAGGATGGTTTTGCCCATTTCTTCAGCTTTACGTAACTTGGAGCCGGCTTTTTCACCGGCGACCACGTGAGTGACGGTCTTGGTGACTGTCGAGGCAATCTGGCCGCCGCGATCCTTTACCAGTTGTTTGGCCTCATCCCGTGAGAGTTTCTCCAGTCCGCCGGTAAACACGAAGACCTGGCCGGCAAGGGGCATCTCTTCCTGGCCGCTCTCTGCCGCAGCCGGATGGACGCCTTGGTCGGTGAGGAGTTCGAGCATCTCACTGACTTGCTCGGTGGTGAAGTAGGCGATCAGACTGTCGGCCGCCTGTTCGCCGATCCCGTCGATGTC
>JAZBPM010000336.1:0-3860 GCA_036351615.1 Desulfofustis sp. | reverse complement strand
GGAGAATCAGGCCCGAAGGGTGGCGGACAGGACGTCCGCCACCGGCGGCCAGGCCATGGATGGCCTGTCTGCCGGCCTCGGAGCCCAGTCGATCAGGCCGCAGCGCAGCAGCCGGAGGGAGAATCAACCAGCCCATCCGGCCACGATACCGATTTTCATGCTTCTTGGTGACCTACCGTCATGGGTGTTGCATTTAAAAGAACAACTGCAGTACTTGAAGACAGGGAGAGTTGATGGGCAAGGCAGAGGGCGTGCAGGCGATGTTCGATGCCATTGCCGGCCGTTACGACCTGATGAACCGGTTGATGACGCTTGGTCAGGACCAGCGCTGGCGGCGCTTTGTCGTCCAGCGGGCCGGAGATCCCGGACGCGGAGCGGTTCTCGATCTGGCCTGCGGCACCGGTGATATCGCCGCGCTGTTTTGCCGGGTCGCGCCGCAGGCCCGGGTACTGGCTGCCGACTTTTCCCTGAACATGTTGGCCCGGGCCCGGCACCGCTTTCGGGAGCTGCCGATCTGCTGGCAGGCCTGCGACGCTAACCAGCTGCCATTTCGCGAGCAGAGCTTTGAGGCGGTCACCTTTGGTTATCTGCTGCGCAATGTCGATGACGCGCTGCACGTGCTGACAGAGGTGCGGCGGGTGCTGGTGGCCGGTGGCAGGGTCGTCTGTCTCGATACGACGCCACCGCGAAAAGGGCTGCTCTGGCCGTTTATTCGTTTCTACCTGCAGGTCGTCGTTCCCGCTCTCGGACGCTGCATTGCTCGGGACAAGGCGGCCTATGCCTATCTGACCGGCTCAACCATGGACTTTTACGGGGCGGAAGAGCTGGCGGCGCTGTTTCGCCAGGCGGGTTTCGTCAACGTCGGTTATCGCCGTTTCATGTTCGGTACGATCGGTGTTCACTGGGGTGAAAAAAAACCGGTTGTCGGCTCGTGATTCTGCTGATGCAGATCTTGCTGTTATCACTTGCAACAATCCGATCGATATGAGAACATTAGGGAACCCTGAAAAATTGTCATTTCGTTCAACCTCATCGTTGCACAATCAAATTTTATCCTCGGAATATCGTGTATATGCCTGTGGTAAAATTTTCTTGCGCGCCTCGATCTTGAACGAAATTCCTAATTTTTCAAGCTCCCCATTGTTTACAGCAGGGAAGAGAAGCAGGACCTAACCGTAACATGTCGGATAAGCACTACAAAGAGGGATACCAACCATGAAACAGATTCGCTCGATTGAGAAAATTGTCACGCCTATCGATTTTTCCGATAACTCCCGGCTCATTGCCGATTCGGCAGCGTTCATGGCGGGTAAGTTCGGAGCGGCCCTCTATCTTGTCTTCATTGTGCAGAATTTTGAAGATTATTCAGGATTTTTCGTGCCGCAGATGCACGTGCCGAACCTGGAGGACGAACTGATGACCGGGGCCAAGGAACGAATGGCCGCCTTCGTTGAGGAGATGCGACCCAATGCCGAAGATCTTGGGGTCAAAGAGTTGCACCACGAAGTCCTGCTCGGCGATGTTGCCGAGCAGATCGTCGATTACGCCACTGAGGTCAAGGCCGATCTGATCATCATGGGCACCCATGGCTACAAGGGTTTGGAAAAAATCATGTTCGGCAGTGTCGCCGACAAGGTGGTTCGGGCGGCCTTTTGTCCGGTAACCACGATCAATCCCTATACCTGCTGCAACGTCGAACCGTAGCGGGCTGTGCGGGCCGCGGGCGCCGTTTCGACTGGAGGGCGCCTGCGGCCGGCGGCTTGACTTTCCCTTCGAGCTTCCTACCTTATTCCCTGGTATCGCAATAAATCTCGATAACCGGCGGAATAGGTTTCAACCAAGAGCGGCACAGGGCTCAACCGACGGCGGGACAGAGCTCAACCAACGGCGGGACAGGTTTCAACCTGTCCTCCGCTCGTCTCTGTCCCCCGCTAGTATCTGTCCTCCGCTCATGTCTGTCCGGCTCGTTTCTGCCTCGCTGATTTCTATTTTCCGCTCGACTGCAGATTTTTGCGATCCCGTCAACGAGAGAAGCAATTAACCCGGCAGTATGATGTTCAATTATCAACCGAGAGGAGTCAGCCCCATGTTACATAAGAAAATGACCCAGGCCCTCAACGAGCAGATCAACCGTGAAATGTACTCGGCCTATCTCTACATGGCCATGTCCGCGCACTCGGCGAAGGTCGGCCTGAAGGGCTTTGCCAACTGGTTTATGGTGCAGTATCACGAAGAGATGTATCACGCGATGAAACTCTACGAGTACGTGCAACGCCAGGGCGAGGATGTCGTGTTACAGGCCGTTGCCCAGCCGCCGGCCGAATTCGAGTCGCCCCTGGAAATGTTTACCAAGACGCTGGCCCACGAGCAATACATCACCAAATCTATCAACGAGTTGATGGAGCTTGCCATCAGCAAGAAAGATCATGCCACGCAGATTTTTCTCGAGTGGTACATTATCGAGCAGGTCGAAGAGGAAGAGAACGACAATGATATCATCGCTCAGTTGCGGCTTATCGGCGATAATCCCCATGCCCTGCTGATGCTCGACCGGGAATTGGCGGCCCGGCAGACTACTGTCGTTACCGATTTTAGCAAAGGCATCGAAGACGCGGCTCAGTCCGCCGGGGCCTGATAGAGAGCGGAGGTATCAGTTCGTCATGGCCAAACATTTTCTGGTCACCATCAGTAACGATGTTGACAACCTGTTCGGAGTCCAGTTTCTCTGCTCATTTTTCCAGGCAATGGCTCAGTGCCAGGTAACCCTGTTCCACATCTGCCGCCTTGACGCACCGGATATGAAGGCGGAGCTGCTCAAGATGTGGGATGGGCCGAGTGACGGGATCGAGGGGTACGTCAGCATCGGCGCCAGGAATTCACTGGACAAGGCAACCCGGCTCTTGCAGGAGAGGAGGATGCACGTTGATCAGATGATCACCAAGACGGTGGCCGAGCGCGGCGGCAAAGTGCGCGATATTCTCGCCGAGGGGAGTCGCGGGCTCTACGACGCCATCGTCCTTGGTCGCCGTGCCTCCTATACACTGCAGTGGCTGGTCGAGCGGCCGGCCGATGAGATCGCCCAGGGGCTCATCAGGGATCATACCTGCACGCTGCCGCTCTGGATCTGTCCCCGGATCGACCCGCAGCGGCGCGGTGTGCTCGTTTGCCTGGACGGCTCCGAGCACGCCTATCGCGCCGCTGACCATGTCGGCTATATCCTGGCCGGCCAAGCTCATCAGCCGGTTACGTTATTACAGGTGACCTCTGTGCCCGGCAGTGGCGACGAGGCGGTGTTCGATCGGGCGGTCGGCATCCTGCAACGGCACGGTATCGAGGACGAGCGGATCGAACGGCGAGCGGTCTGGGGGCTCAGCGTGGCCGGCTCGATTCTCAGTGAAGCGGAAAAAGGCGGCTATGCTGCCGTCGCCGTCGGTTTCGGCGGTAGTGGAGCCGCCAGCGGCGAGACATCGTCGTTCCGGTTGCTCGGCGGGACGACGTCGCGCCTTATCTGTAAAAACGAGATTACCTCTCTCTGGTGTTGCCCATAAACCGAAGGCGCGGAGACTTCGGCCCGGTTATCGGCTTCACAGCCCGGTGTCCGTTCGGCCTGCCCTCAGTCGTGCAGTACGGCCAGCAGGCCGTGGCGCGGGCGGCTCTCATCCGGCGATGCGTCGGTCAGCGACAACAGGGTCGGAATCGAGTGGCCGGGCAGCAGGTAGAAGGTCAGTGACGATCTGCCATGTGATGAGGCCGGGAAATGCTGATCAAGCAGAGCCGACCAGCGCTCGGTCGAGACGTCCGCGGTGGGCAGCAGATCTTCCGGTCGCGCCACGGCCGGATAATCACGCTCTCTGATCGAG
>JAZBPM010000335.1:0-27248 GCA_036351615.1 Desulfofustis sp. | reverse complement strand
GGCTCGTTGAGCGAGCCTCGGCAGGCGATAAGGAATCCGTCCAGCGTGAACCGGCCTGATTGAAATTTCCGCCTGGTTCGCGTTGCCCGGTAATCCACAGCCAGGCCGGAAGGGATGTCAGACGTCATGTCCGCACCCCTTCCAGCCTGGTTCTGTGTCCCACCGCTCTTCCGTGGTTTACCTGCGACACAGTCATCCACGTCCCGGTTGCCATCCTCCCACAGCAGATTTGAACTTACCATGCAAGATAGACGTGGTATGGAATCTGAGAAGGTAATGCAGCGTTTATCGTCATTCTGTGTTATACAGAGCGTTTGAGGTCTAGTCGGAGTATCGTGGAGCGCGGGACCGACCAGAGGTGTTATCTCTTGCGAGAGCAGGCTGCTTGATCGGCGAACTCGAGGTTGTCCCGCGGTTATCAATGGAAATAATCGCCTGAGTGGTCGTCAAAGCGGCGGCAGTCGGGTTGGCAGGCGGTGCAAGGCGGCGCCCCCATGTATGGCACGAACCGTCAACGCGTTGTTTTCAAAGACAGGCAATGCTGTCTGATGATGCAGAGGAGGAAGTGATGAATAATGCCCAGATTTTGGCCAAAAGTTTCGTTGACTTGGGGGTCAAGCGGATATTCGGTTTTTCCGGTGCGACCATCTTACCGGTCTTTCATGCCATTGAAGAGTATGGGATCGACATCATCGTCGATGCCAACGAACAGTCCTGCGCTTTTGCCGCAGGTGGTTATTCGCGGTCGAGCAGCGAGGTCGGGGTGGCGGTCGTCACCTCAGGTCCGGCCATTACCAATACCCTGACCGCTGTGGCCGATGCCAACGCCGATTCGATCCCGCTGCTCGTCTTTGCCGGCCAGGTGGCCCGCACGAAAATGGGGACCGATGAGTTCCAGCATATCAACGTCGAGCGCATTTTTGCCGGAGCCGCGAAGAAAGTCATTGTCGTCAATGAACTGCAGAGTGTCGAGGAAGTGGTCAAGGACGCCTATTTCCTGGCCAAATCGGGGAAGCCGGGGCCGGTAGTCATCGATTTTCCTTTTGACATCCAGAAGACGGAAGGGGTCTATCGTGCCATCGAGCCGGAGCGCTTCCGCCATAAATACGATGAAGAGCGGCACCTCGGCGAGAACCAGTGTCGGCAGTTTTTCGAACTGCTGCAAAAGGCCAAACGACCGCTGCTCTACATCGGCGGCGGTCTCAACTCGGCCGCGGGAAGCGCCCGTATCAGGGCTTTTAATCGTCGCTACCGTGTCCCGTCGATCTGGAGTCTGATGGGCAAAGGTGTGCTTGACGAGACCGGTGACTGGGCCCTGGGTATGCTCGGCATGTTCGGCGTGCCGGCCGCCAACATGGCGATCCAGGAGACCGACCTCTTCGTTGCCTTCGGTATTCGCTGGGACGACCGGGTGTCGCAGAAAGTCGGCGAGACCGGGTTGGCGGCCGATATCGCCTATTTTGACATTAATCCGGAAAAGGTCCAGGAGGTCAGATTTTCGCGAAAGCCCATATTCTCGTTTATCGGCAAGGCCGAGACGGCTCTCGACGATTTGCTTCGTTATGCCGAGACCCACGATATCCGCCTCGATATCGGCCCGTGGCAGGACTATACCAGCAAGCTCAAGCAGACCTATCGCCTGAACTACAACCGTCAGGCCGAGGCTATTCAGCAGGCCGAGGTTATGGAGGCATTGTCCGACCTGATCACCGAGAACACCATTGTCACCACCGGTGTCGGTAATCACCAGATGCTGGCCGCCCAATACCTGACCACGCTGGCCCCGAAGACATTTCTGACCTCGGGCGGCTACGGCACGATGGGCTTCGGATTGCCGACGGCGATCGGTGCCCAGTATGCCAACCCCGGGGCCATTGTCATTGCCATCGATGGCGATGGCAGCCTGCTGATGAACCTTGGTGAACTCTTTACCATCGGCAAATACGGCCTGCCGGTCAAGGTTCTGATGCTCAATAATCACGGGGACTGCATGGTCAGGAATATTCAGGATCTGGCCTACGGCGGCAGCTATGTCGGGACGAAAAAGATCACGCCGGTCAGTTTCGCAAATGTTGCCCGGGACATGGGGTTCTCGTTTACCAGGCGGATCGAGAAGCGGGACGATCTGGCTGCGGGTCTGGCGGATATGATCGCAAACACCGGATCCTGTTTTCTCGAAGTTGTCTGTGATGTTGATGAGATGCTCTACCCCCGGATACCGGCCGGACTCGGATACAAAGATATGATTCTCGGCCCGTATATGCAGCAGTCCTGAGCCGGTTGGCTTCTTTTTGGTCAGTGGTGACGGAGCCATGAGCATATTCAAGAACCTGAGCAGACGAGTGCGCCAGCCGTTTCATGCGCGCTACGCATTTCGGCGTCTGCAGGAATATCATGCGGCGCCGCGGTCACTTGCCGAGGTTGTTGATTGGGCCATGCATTTCGGCGGGGGTGGTTGGATGCGGGTCAAGACCTTGCAGATTCCGTCGGAGATCACCAGGCTGGCAGAAGCGGTAGCCGCCATCAAGCCGCGGATCATCCTGGAGATCGGCACCGCCAGCGGCGGTACGGCGTTGATCTGGGCCGCGCTGGCCAGTGAACGGGTGATCAGCTGCGATATGATCGACATGAGCTGGCAACGGCCGTTGTTTAGTCGCTTCCCGCCGCCCGGTTCTTCGTGTCGGGTGACCCTTCTGAGCGGCAATTCCCATGATCCGGCGTTCAGGGAGCGGGTGGCCGGTGAACTGGCCGGGCACCAGGTGGATTTTCTCTTCATCGACGGCGATCATACCGAAGCTGGGGTTACCGCCGATTATGAGGATTATCGAGGTTTTGTTCGTCCCGGCGGCTTGATCGCCTTCCACGATATCCTGGAAAACCAGCCCTTGCCGACCAACCAGGTGTATCATCTCTGGAAACACCTCAAACATCGGGCTCCGACCGAGGAGTTCGTAACCGAAAGCAACCGGAGTGGTTTCGGAATCGGTCTGCTGCACGTACCGGAGCAAGGCGCCCCAACCGTTGCCGGAGTGCCGGAGTGATGGCGCCGGTGCCGAAGTCACAGCGGAAAGGTAAAGCCAAACAGCGCCGTGACCTCGGAGTCCCTTTTGGTTATCGAGACATCAAAGTATTCGAGTGCCGCCCAGATCGGGTCCACCAGGGCATAGGACAGATCATTCTCGATGGCGTACCGTTTCATCTGGTAACGGATTTCGCCGATCATCCAACCGACGCCGGTGGTGACGAAAATGTCTTTTGCCGACGGGTGTTCCGTCCAGGATTCCACCGCGTATTCCCAGGTTATCGAAGCCGCCAGACTGAAGCCGATACTGCCGGGTATGCCGAAGTCGCCTTCGCGGGCGCGCAGGTAGGTCTCCGAGCCCATCAGCGGATGGAGGACGTGATTGACGAAATCGCTATCGTCATCTTCCCGAGGTGACGGGTCTTTGACCGTTCGCTCAAAATTGTCGTAACTGATCGAGTGGTGGTTGAGATCCAGGATATTGATCGCGGCGAATTCGACGGCCATCAGCAAAGCAGTGTACGTAACCGGAGTGGCGACATCGAGTGCTGCAGCCCGGTCCGGTTGCAGGAAGAGAAAAGGTGGCAGACACAGTGCGATCCGTGCCGTTTGCCGCCATGAGCGCAGGCGGTGATTAAGCGGTTTTGCCCGTATACCAGCCTTCATCGTCGCTGTCAGCTTTTTTTCAGGGCCAGTCGGGCGGCGATAACAAACGGCTCCCAGACTCCGGAGAAGGGCGGGGCATAGCCGAGATCGAGATAGAGCAGATCGTCCAGTGTAAAGCCGGCGTGCAGCGCGACGGCCAGCGGATCGATTCGTTTGCCGGCGCCGGCGCCGCCGACGATCTGAGCCCCGAGCAGCCGTCCGTTCCCCTGTTCAGCCAGCACTTTGACGGTCATCGGCGCGGAGCCGGGATAGTAGCGGGGCAGAGTGTGTGCCTCGACGAGCCCGGTGACGAATGGGATATCCAACTCCTTGATCTCCCGTTCGTTCAGCCCGGTCCTGGCGATTTCGGTATCCATGAACTTGGTGATTGCCGTGCCCACCACTCCGGGAAAGCGGGCCTCGCCGCCGGCCAGGTTGATGCCGGCGACACGCCCCTGTTTGTTGGCGATCGTGCCGAGGGCAAAGAACACCGGGCGACGGCCGACCAGGTGGAACGATTCGGCGCAGTCCCCGGCGGCCCAGATAGCCGGCAGCTTGGTCTGCTGACGATCGTTGACAGCAATGGCGCCGCCGGCGCCGAGAGGGATACCGGCTTTCTCGGCCAGAGCGCTGTTCGGTCTCACTCCGAGGCCGAGCAGGAAGATGTCGGCGGCCAGAGTGGCCTGGTCGGTGATAACCCGCACGGCTCTGCCGTTGCTCGTTTCGAATCCGATAACCGTTTGCCCGAGGTGCACCTTCACCCCGTGCCGCTCAAGGGCCGAGCCGACCAGGTTGGCAGGTTCTGCATCCAGGGAAGACATGACCTGGCTGCCGCGTTGGATCAGGTGTACGTGCAGGCCGCGCATGACCAGTGCTTCGGCCATTTCGATGCCGATATACCCGCCGCCGACGATGACCGCCGAGCGGGGTTTGTCTAGTTCCAGCGCCTGTTTCAGAGCGATACCGCCGCCCAGTGAATTGACATCGTGAATATTGACGGCGTCGCTGCCGGGAAGGTGGGGCCGTATCGGTTTGCTGCCGGTGGCGATCAGGAGGTGGTCGAAGTGGTGTCGCCGGGTGGCGCCGTGATCGAGATTCGCCACGAGTACCGTCCGGTTGGCCGTGTCGATCTCGACGGCTTCGTGGCGGGTGTGCACTTCGATGTCCATCTTCTCTCTGAACGTTTCAGGCGTACGGGCAATGAGCCTGTGCTCGGAGTCGACCAGACCGGCGACATAGTAGGGGACGCCTCAGAGGGCATAGGACGTATAAGGGCCTTTCTCGAAGACGGTGATCCGTGTGGCCGGTGCCCGTCTTCTGAGCTGGGACGCGGCGCTCATCCCAGCCGCGTCGCCGCCAATAATCAGTACGTGTGCCATGTGGTAACCAGTTGTCGGAATGCTTGATCTCGCCCGCGCTCGAGGTGAATGCTGCTCGTCTTTTCCCATATTTTCGACGCCTCGTCAATCACCGCGGCCCAGAAGGCGGGCCGGCACCTTTGTTTTTGCCTCTGTTTGGTGGAGCGGGTAGAATGAGTCTGGCCGGTGAATGTTCATTCAGGCCTGGTGCCGGGGAGAATCTTTATGGTGGCAGGAGACAAAGCATCCGATTATCGCGCCGATCCGGAGATAGCCGTCGCGTATTTCCGCAAGACCGTGCCGTTCGACCAACTTGACGAAGGGGTGCTCAGGTCACTTGCCCGTCACTGCAAGCTCGATTTCTATCCGAAAGGTACACGTATCCTGATCGCCGGGGATTCGGAAGTGAATTTTCTCTACCTGATCCAGAGCGGCGCGGTCAGTAAGTATATCGTAGATGCGCAGGGCACCGTTTCGCTGCAGGATTTGCGCGGCGAAGGGCAGTTCTTCGGAGCTCTCGATATTATTCAGCGCTCCCGGGCGAATGTCGATGTGGAAACCGTCGAAGACACCTTCTGCATCCTGCTGCCCAAACGGTACTTTCTCGAGTTGCTCGACACCCAGCCGCACTTTGCAGGTTACTATCTCAAGGATTTTTCCGATCAGCTGGCACACACCGCTTATAGCGAGTTGCGTCGCTATAAATTGAAACGGCGCTCTCCCGATGATTTGCTGCTCTTCAGCAATACGGTGGGCGATATTGTCAAGAGGCAGGCGGTTACCGTCGATGCACGATGTACCATTCAGGCTGCCGCCGCCTTGATGTCCGAGCAGCGGATCGGTTCGCTGCTCGTTCACGAACCGGGGCGTCCCGGACAGATTGTCGGAATCATTACCGACCGGGATCTACGTGTCAAGGTGGTGGCGGCGGGCCGTTCCTTAAACCAACCTGTTGCCGAGATTATGTCGAGTCCGGTACAGACGGTCCTTTCTCAAGCGTTGTGTTTCGACGTGCTGCTGCTGATGCTCAGCCGCTCCATTCGCCACCTGGCCGTTGAGCAGGGCGATCGCATTGTTGCTGTCGTTACCTCCAGCGACATCATGTCGCTGCAGGGCAACTCACCCTACCATCTGTTCAAGGAGATTGTCAGTCAGGATCAAATCAGCGGTTTATATCCTCTGGCCCAGAAGATTCCAGACGTGATCCGGGGCCTGCTCAAGGAGGGCGGCAAGGCAAACCATATCACCAAAATGATAGCAATTATCAATGACCATGTCTTGTCGCGGCTGCTGACACTGATCGAGACGGAACTCGGCCCGCCGCCGGTTGCCTACTGTTGGCTGTTGCTCGGCAGCGAAGGGCGACGCGAGCAGACCTTCAAGACAGACCAGGACAACGCCCTGGTCTATGCCGATCCGCAAAGCGATGCCCAGCGACTCCAGGCAGAGCGTTATTTCACCGAGCTGGCCGAGCGGGCGGCCCATCATCTGGCCAATTGCGGTTATCCGCCCTGCCCGGGAGAAGTCATGGCGGCCAATCCTCGGTGGCGCCAGCCATATTCGGTCTGGCGCGACTATTTTACCTCATGGGTGTGTCGTTCTGATCCACAGGAAGTGCTCAATTCCACCATCTTCTTTGATTTCAGAGCCGGTTTCGGAGAAAATCGACTGGCCGATGAACTGCGCAACGAGCTGGTGTTGCTGATCAAACGGCAGGATAGTTTTCTCCTCCACCTGGCCCGACAGGTACTGGCAGTTCGTACCCCGCTTTCCTTTTTCCGTAATTTCATCGTCGAAAAAAACGGTGAATATAGACACCGACTCGATATCAAACGAACGGGCATTGCTCTGTATGTCGACGTCGCCCGAATCCTGGCTCTCAGGCACGGCGTCAAGGAAACCAATACGCTGGCACGGTTCAAAGTGCTGGCCGACGAAGGTCATCTCGATCGACAGCTGGCCGGAGCTGCGGCGGACAGTTACGAGCTGATCATGCAGCTGCGGCTGTTGCATCAACTCGAGCAGTTGGCAGAGGGAGCGCTGCCGGACAATCATATCGATCCGGCTGACCTGACCGACTTGGAGCGGCGGATGCTCAAAGAGAGTTTTCGGATTTTAGAGCGACTGCAAACGGTTTTGCAAACCATCTATCCAGCCCCCTGACCGCGTCCGGCGGGTCGAGGTATCGTCAGATGTACTGGCTCAACCCACGTAACTGGTTTCGTCGACCACATCCTCTGATCGTTGAAAACCGTCGATATTTCGGCAGTTTTTCCCAGTGCATACGACTTGCAGACTGTTCGTTCGTGGCGTTTGATACCGAGTTGACCGGACTTGATCGCCGTAAAGACGAGATCATCTCCATCGGGGCGGTGCGGATCACCAATCTGCAGATCGATTTCGGTGACACCTTTTATCAGGTGGTCCGCCCGAAGGCTCTGGCGCGTACCGGTTCGACAGTTATCCACCGGTTGGCGCCGGGCGAGTTGTCGATGGCCCCGGCCTTTGAAGCCGTTTTGCCCGATTTCTTGCGTTTCATCGGCACCTCTCTCATTGTCGGACATCATCTCGACCTGGATATGCACTTCCTCAAACGGGCCACCCGGGACCACCTGGGCGGCGTTTTCGCCAATCCCGGTATTGATACAATGCGACTTGCCCAGGGGTACAGTCGCTGGCATCAAAGCTATCTGTCTCAGCAGAGTGCCATTGAGAGCTATCGACTTGCAGATTTGAGCAAACGCTTCGGTCTGCCGAGTTACCGTTCGCACAATGCCTTCGAGGATGCGGTGCAGTCTGCTTGCCTCTTCTTGTTGCTTATCAAAAAACTCCGCGCCGTCGGTATCGAAGATCTCAAGGGTCTTTATAGGATCGGCTATTCTCGTTGATCCGTCCTAACAGATAGCTCCCCGGGCTGGCCGGTCCTGCCGGAGTCTGCATCGCGAAGGCCCGGCGGGCTGGAGAATCAGGCCCGAACGCTTCTCGCCAGGCCATGGATGGCCTGTCTGCCGGCCTCGGAAGCCAGCCGATCAGGCCGCAGCGCAGCAGCCGGAGGCAGGACCGGCCAGATCCTCCGACCATGAGCCGATTTTCGTTGTTCGTTGTGAACTTCGGTTTTTGGCGGGTGGGGGGGAGAGGGCAGGGGCTACAACATGAGGTTTTTCAGGCTACGGCCAGTGGGCAGTGTCTGTTCCAGATCGTACCGCTCGATCTTGCGACGCAAGGTATCTTTCGATATTCCGAGTTCCCGACAGGTAATCATCTTGCGCCATTTGTTTCGCTGCAATGAACCGAGGATCGCTTCTTTCTCAATCTCTTCAAGAGTCATCCCAGGCAGGGAGGCGATTGCCGATTGACCGTTTTCGGCCTGTTCCGGATGGAATGATTCGGGCAGGTGATGTTCCTGGATGAATCCGCCCGGACAGAGGATGAAGGCGTATTCGATGATATTTTCCAGCTCCCTTATATTGCCGGGGAAGCCGTGGTGCATCAGAATGGACATGACGCTGTCGCTGATTCCAGCGATGTCTTTTTTCTTTTCAGCGCGAAAACGATCCACGAAATGATCGATCAGCAGCGGAATGTCTTCCCGGCGTTCGCGCAGCGGCGGCAGGTTGATGTTTACTACATTGAGACGATAGTACAGATCGTCACGAAACGTCCCTTCTTCGACGGCCTTTCTCAGGTCCCTGTTGGTCGCTGCAATAACCCTGATGTCTACCTTGATCGAGTCGTTTGCACCGAGCGGCTCGTAGACGCGCTCTTCCAGGACCCGTAATAGCTTGACCTGCAGCGAGTGCGGGATGTCGCCGATTTCATCGAGAAATATGGTGCCGCCGTCGGCCGCGGCAAAGCGCCCTTCACGGTCTTTTCGGGCATCGGTGAATGCGCCGGAGCGATAGCCGAACAGCTCCGATTCGAGCAGGGTTTCCGGGATGGCACCGCAGTTCACCGAAACGAACGGCTTGTCCTTGCGGGTTGAGGCGTTGACGATCGCCTCGGCCATGACGCCTTTGCCCGTGCCACTTTCGCCGAGAAGCAGCACGGTACTGTCGCTCGTGGCGATGTCCGGCAGGATCTGGAAATAGCGCTGCATGGCAGGGCTTTTGCTGATGATCTCGTCAAAGGTATAGCGCTGCAACAATTGTTTGCGCAGCGTCTCTTCAACCGACAGATCCCGGAACGTCTCTACCCCGCCGATCACGTTGCCGACCACGTCTACCAGTGGCGAGGCGCTGATGCTGATCGATTTGTTCTTGCCGTCGGCATCGATGATGGTGATCGAGCGGTTGGTGACCGGTCGCCCTTTGTAGAGGCTCTCGGCGATGGCGCAGTTCTTGCCGCAGATCGATGAGTGAAAGACATCGCTGCAATAGCTGCCGATGGCATCCTCGCGTTCCCAGCCGGTGATGATCTCGGCGGCGAGATTGAACGAGGTGATTTTCCAGTTTCTGTCGACGGTGAAGACGCCGTCGGCGATCGAATCGAGAATGAGACGGTTTTGCAGCGCGGCCGTATTGTCCTTGAAGGTCTGGACGCAGCCGATGGCTTGGCCGTCGCCGTCGAGCATCGGCGTGATCGATACCGAGATGGGCAGGTTGTAGCCGTCCTTGTCGGTGACGAAACCGTCCTGGTCGATGATATTGCATGGTTCGCCCTTTTTGTCGATCAGCGGACAGGCGGAAACGCCGTCGGCGGCGAAGAAGAGTTCATCGCAGGAGCGGCCGACCACATCCGTCTCGGTCCAGCCGGTGATGCTGTGCGCCCCCCTGTTGAACGAGGTGATGATCCCGTGCCTGTCAAAGGTGACGACCCCTTCGGCTACCGCGTTGACGATCAGATCACTCTTGATTGTCTCGCTGATGTCGCGAAAGGATTCGACTCCGCCGATAATCCGGTTTTCGGCATCGATCAACGGCGAGGCACTGATGCTGGCCGGGAAAGAGGTTCCGTCCTTGCGCACCATGTAGACATCGCGGTCATGAAAAATCCGGCAGTTTTTCATGACGCTGGAGGCAACGGCACAGGCATGGCCGCAAATATTGGATTTGAAAATGACCTTGCAGGGCCGACCGAGTACTTCCTTCTGTGTCCACCCGGTCATCAACTCGGCAGCGGCGTTGAACGAGGTGATTTTCATATCCTCATCGACGGTGAACACCCCGTCGGCAATGCTATTGAGCGCCAGAGTCCTGATGGTGACCGTTGCTGAACGATCGATCAGGCCGATATAGATACCGAGCAGGGAGCCATCCCGGTCGGGCATGTGGATGATACGAACCTCGAGTCCGTCTTTTTGCCCGGGATGATAGTCGGTCAGCAGCAGTTGTTGGTCGGTTTCCTTGTGGCGCGGTTTGCAGAGGTGATCATGGAGGGGACGGAAGCGGTGATCGGCCGCGATGACCTCCACCAAGCGGGCCTGCAGCAGATCCTTCCGGTCAACGCCGATGATGGCCGCCGCCTGCTGGTTACAGGACGTGACGATCAGGTTGGTATCGACCGTCAGGTAGCCGATATCCGGCCCTTTCAGTCGTTGCTTGGGGTGTTTGATGAGCGTGCTTTCCATGATGATGTCCCGAATGTGTCGATCTCAGTTCATCACCTATTATACGGTCAAGCAGGTTCGGGCGCAATGCAGCGGGGTACGATTTTCCGGGAATAATCGAGAGGAAAGACTGCCTGCCCGAGGGATGGCGTAGAACGGACGAGACGGCCGATCAGCCAAAACGACCGGTGATATAATCCTCGGTCAACCGATGTCTCGGATTGGTGAAAATATGTTCCGTGGCACCGACTTCAACGAGGTTGCCGAGGTGGAAATAAGCGGTCCGCTGGGAAACGCGGGACGCCTGTTGCATCGCATGGGTGACGATAACGATCGAATACTGGGTGCGCAATTCGGCGATCAGCTCTTCGATCTTGGCGGTGGCGATTGGGTCGAGGGCCGAACACGGTTCATCCATCAGGATGACCTCCGGGCTGACGGCGATCGCCCGGGCAATGCAGAGCCGCTGCTGCTGGCCGCCCGACAGACCGGTTCCCGGCTCGGCGAGACGGTCTTTTACTTCTTCCCAAAGGCCGGCTTTTTTTAAAGAGGTCTCGACAACTTCGTCGAGTTCCGCCTTGTTTCTGGTCAAGCCGTGGATCTTCGGGCCGTAGGCAATATTGTCGTAGATCGACTTCGGGAAGGGATTGGGTTTCTGGAAGACCATGCCGACCCGGGCGCGCAGGGGAACGACGTCGACACTGGCATCATAGATATTGATTTCGTCCAGACGGATTTCTCCGCTGACCCGGCAGCTCGACACCGTATCGTTCATCCGGTTCAGGCACCGCAAAAAGGTTGATTTGCCACAGCCGGAAGGACCGATCATCGCCAGTACTTCGTTGTGGGCGACATCGATACTGACATCGTTGATGGCGCAGCTTTCTCCGTAGTGAACAAACACGTTGCGGCAGGTCATGCGCGGGCTCTCGACAAACGGGTTGCCGACGGTTTTTTCCAGTGGGGTATCCAGCTTGGTAACTGCCATGGTATCTCTCTGTCCGGTAATTGCCGGAAAGGCCGGCTGCGTGATAACGTCCGTTGCGGTGGTCATGGTGTCTGCCGGTGATGAATCGTTCATTTCGGTAAAGTTCCGCTCCGACCACCAGGCTGGTGATCGGAGCGGTGCGCTGGTTCTGTATGGGACAAACGACTTATTTCATTGCCATCGGCTTCAGTTCTTTGACGTCGGCGGCAAACTGGGCGCGTTCTGCATCAGGCATCGGAATCATACCCTTGTCGGCCAGGTAGCCCTCCGGCCCCCAGGCCTTCTCGCTGGTGAATTCGGCCAGGTATTCGGTAATGCCCGGAATAGTGCCGACATGGGCCTTCTTGACGTAGAAGAACAGCGGGCGGGATACCGGATATTTGCCGGCGGCAATGTTCTCAAACGTCGGTGCCTCGCCTTCGACCATAGAGCCCTGGATAACATCAGCGTTCTGGTCGAGGAAGGAAAAGCCGAAAATGCCGAAGGCGTCCGGGTTGGCCTGCAGTTTCTGCACGATCAGGTTGTCATTTTCGCCGGCTTCGACATAGGCGCCGTCTTCGCGAATGCTCTGGGTTGCCGCTTTGTGGGCGTTTTTATCCGTTTTCTTCAGTTCTTTGATAGCTTCAAACTCTCCGGCAGCTTCTTCCATGACCAATTCGACGAAAGCGTCCCGGGTCCCCGATGTGGGGGGCGGGCCGAGTACTTCGATGGCCACGGCGGGCAGCTCCGGGTTGACGTCCTGCCAGGTCTTGTAGGGATTCGCTACGAGCTTCCCGTCACTGTTCGGAACGTCCTTGGCCAGGGCCAGAAAGATGTCCTTGCGGGTCAGATTGATCTGCGGTGCCGTCTTGTCATTGGCGAGCACGATGCCGTCATAACCGATCTTGACTTCGACGATGTCGGTGACGCCGTTGGCGGCGCACTGCTCCTGCTCGGATTTCTTGATCGCCCGCGAGGCATTGGTGATGTCCGGGTGTTCGACACCGACGCCGGCGCAGAAGAGCTTCAGGCCGCCGCCCGAGCCGGTGGATTCGATTTTCGGGGTCTTGAACTGGGAGGTCTTGCCGAATTGTTCAGCGACGACGGTGGCAAACGGATACACCGTCGACGAGCCGACAATGGCGATGTAGTCACGATTAGCCTGGGCCGGCGAGGTCATCGCCGTTACTGCCAGCAGGGCGCCTGCGGCAATCAGTCCTGTTACTTTCATGCTGTTCTCCTTTTTTTGCTACGTGATGTGTTGTTTGTTGCCTGTCTGATCGATATGATCAGCTTAAAAATCAATTTGTTACCAGGTTATTTCAAATTTTTTGCGCATAAAAACGGCAAGGGCGTTCATGACCACCAGAAAACCGAGCAGGACCATGATCGCCGCCGATGTTTTTTCGGTAAAGGCCCGCTCCGGGCTGTCCGCCCACAGGTAGATCTGCACCGGCAGGGCGGCCGCGGGATCGGTGATCGAGCCGGGGACGTCGACGATAAAGGCGACCATGCCGATCATCAGCAGCGGTGCGGTTTCGCCGAGGGCCTGGGCCATGCCGATGATGGTGCCGGTGAGCATGCCCGGCAGTGCCAGCGGCAGGACGTGGTGAAAGACCGTCTGGATCTTAGAGGCTCCGACGCCGAGCGCCGCCTCGCGGATGGATGGCGGTACCGACTTGAGTGAGGCCCGGGCGGCGATAATGATTGTCGGCAGGGTCATCAGGGTCAGTACCAGGCCCCCGACGAGCGGGGTGGAGCGAGGTACCCCCCAGAAATTGATAAAGATGGCCAGGCCGAGCAGCCCGAAAATGATCGACGGTACGGCGGCAAGGTTGTTGATGTTGACCTCGATGAACGCGGTGAAGCGATTGTCCGGGGCGAATTCCTCGAGATAGATGGCGGCAGCGACGCCGATCGGAAAGGAGAGCAGCAGGGTGATCAGCAGGGTATAAAACGATCCCTTGATCGCGCCCCTGATGCCCGCGAGTTCCGGTTCTCGCGAATCGCCATTGGTAAAGAAGGCGCGGTTGAAACGCAGCTCGACCTGTCCGGCTTCTCGGAGGCTGCTGATCCACTGGAACTGACGGTCTTTGATCCGCCGGTTGACCTCCGGGACATCCATGTCGATCTTGCCCTTGATCAGCATATCTACATCGTCGTTGGCCGGTACCCAGATGGTTTGCCGGCTGCCGATCAGCTTCGGGTTGTCCCGGACCATATTCAACAGTTTATAGGCCGCACCGCTGCTGACCAGATCGTAGAGCAAGCGCTTGTCCTGTCGTCCGGCCACCTCGGGGAAGCGCTCGCTCAGTGCAGTTTTCACGAGGCGCTGGTAATCGGCCTGCAGCAAGTCTTCTTGGGTGAATTCTTCTTTGTCGAAGGAAATTTCCAGCTGGATAACCGTCTGCCTGAAAGCGGAGGCACCGTCGCCGATAACGGTGGTCAGCAGGAAGGCGAGAAAGGCCAGGGCGCTGAAAATTGCGGCGATGCCGAGCCACTTGAAACGCTGTTCAGACCGGTAGCGCCGCTGCAAACGTTTGTTGAAGGCCACGGAAAAACCGCTGGCCGACTTGTCAAGCGCGGTTGCCGGCATACTCGTCTGTTGTTTGTCGCTATTCATAATGTTCCCGGTATTTTCGTACCACGCGCAGGGCGATGACGTTGAGAATCAGGGTGAAGACGAAGAGCACCAGGCCAAGAGCAAAGGCTGCCAGCGTTTTGGGGCTGTCGAATTCCTGGTCGCCGACGAGCAGGGTGACGATCTGGACAGTGACCGTGGTCACCGCTTCGAATGGGTTGGCGGTCAGGTTGGCGGCAAGCCCGGCGGCCATAACGACAATCATCGTCTCGCCGACGGCCCGAGAGACGGCGAGCAGAATGCCGCCGACGATGCCGGGCAGCGCCGCCGGGAAGATGATGTAACGTACCGTCTCGAATTTGGTGGCGCCGAGACCGTAGGAACCGTCACGCAGGGATTGTGGCACGGCGTGGATGACATCGTCGGATAGTGATGAAACAAAGGGGATGATCATGATGCCCATTACCAGGCCGGCAGCCAGGGCACTCTCTGAGGCGACCGACAACCCGAGTAGCCCCCCGCTATCGCGAATGAGTGGTGCCACAGTCAGGGCCGCGAAGAACCCGTATACCACGGTGGGGATACCGGCCAGGATCTCGAGCAGCGGTTTGACCACCGTGCGGAAGGTCTGGTTGGCGAATTCCGACAGGTAAATAGCTGACAGCAGGCCGATCGGGATGGCGACCATCATCGCGATGGCAGCGATCATAAAGGTGCCGGCAAAGATCGGTACGGCGCCGAAAGCCCCCGATGAGCCGGCCTGATCGGCCCTGATGGCGATTTGCGGGCTCCAGTTGAGCCCGAAGAGGAATTCCTGCAGCGGTATGACCTTGAAGAAACGGATCGATTCGAATAATACCGACAGCACGATGCCGAGCGTTGTCAGGATGGCGATCCCGGAACAAAGCAGCAGCAGAAAGCGGATAATACCTTCGACCAGGTTACGGGCGCGTAGCGACGGTGTGATGCGCCGGTAGACCAGGAAGCTGAGAACCGTAGCCAACAGTAGTACCGAGACGGTAAGTACGGATCGGTACTGGTCTCTGATCTGCTCGTAGCGCTCCGCGGCTTGCTCGATGGCCGGACTGCGGTTGACGATCACGCTATCTGATAGCAAGTTTTTGATATCGTTCAGGATCAGCGACTGGTCTCCGGAGCCGGTGGCGACTGCGGCCAAGGCGGGCGGTAATTCATTGATCAGCCGGGCGTCGACCACTGCCGTTTCCAGAGACAGCCAGAGGCCGTAGATCACCAGGGCCGGCAGCATCCCGGTCAAGGCCGTCAGCACGCCATAGTGGCTCGGCAGGGAGTGGAGTCGGCTGATCCCGCCCGCCGAATCGGCCACGCTCAGAGAGCGCAGGCGACCGGCCGCATATGCGGTGGTGGCGATAGCCAGAAGGATAGGCGGCAGGTAGGCGAAGAGTATACTCATGATCGGGCGGCCGGCTGTCTGTCAGGATATGGTTCGGGTTATCACGCCCTCGACCAGGTAGATGGTCTCTTCGGCGATATTGGTGGTCCGGTCGGCGATTCTCTCAAGGTGCCGGGCGAGCAGGTAGGTGTTGATCAGACCGCCCGGATGTTCGGGGTGGCGGCGAATGATGTCCTTGATAGCATGGTAGACATGATTACGATGGGCATCGACCTCGTCGTCGAGCAGGAACACCTGCCTGGCCAGGGCTACATCACGGTTGACCAGGGCATCAAGGCTCATTTTCAGCATTTTCGTTACCAGGTCGGACATCTGCGAAAAATCGATTTCCCTGACCAGCTCACGGCTCGGCGATTTGTCGATGGCCGAGACCCGCATGGCGATGTTGACGGCGATATCGGCGATACGCTCAAGCTCGTTGTTGACTTTGATCACGGTGATGAGAAAGCGCAGATCGCTGGCGACCGGCTGGTGCAGTGCGAGCACTTTCAGACAGTCCTCTTCGATGTCTATTTCCGCCTCGTCGATTTCATAGTCGGAAAGGATGATCGACTGCAGCTGCTCCTGGTCGTGCGTTTCAATGACCAGTGCCGCCCGGCGTACCCGGTCTTCGACCAGAGCCGTCAGATTGAGCAGTTTCTTGTTGAGTTTTTCCAGTTCCAGGTGGAACGTATAATATGACCCCATTGTCTACCCGCGGGTTATTCAGCTGTTTTGTATGAAAATCGGCGGGACAGGTTTTAACCTGTCCCCCGCTCACTTTCACTGACCAGATCTTCCGACCACGGCGCCGATTTTCATCGTTCGTCGTGACCTTAGGTCATGGGCGTTATGGTGTGATGAGGTGGCGGCGTCGACCGCCATCCCTGAGCTGTTCCAGAAGATACCCCCTCTCCGTTCAGAGTTGGTTACGGCTTTATTAGGATTTGGTTATCGGCCGGAAAAGCCTTGCGGACCCCTGGAAAATGCAGAACATATAGATCGCGTGATGAGCGATCCCGGGCATAAGAGCTGGTGCGGGAAGGGAGGTCGACTTCCTGCCGAGAGACAATATCAGACACCTACTGAGCCATGGGAAAAATAACCATTCTGATCGTTGAAGACGAAGCCGCCATTCAGCAACTGGTGAGCTACAACCTTATCAAGGCGGGCTTTCACGTCACCTGCGCCGACAGCGGCGAGGAGGCGCTCGAGTGTTTGCTGCGCGAGGACATCGATTGTGTCCTCCTCGACTTGATGCTGCCCGGCATGAGCGGGCTCGAAGTCTGCGAGGCAATCCGCGGCAAGAACAGTCGCCATGGACAGCATATCCCGATCATCATGCTGACCGCCAAGGGAGAGGAGGAAGACGTCGTCTCTGGACTCGACTACGGGGCTGACGATTACATCACCAAACCGTTCAGCCCGAAGGTCCTTATCGCCCGGATCAAAGCGGTGCTGCGCCGGGGATTTGAAAAGTCGCAAGCTGAAACCGATGATGACCAGGGGGTCATCATTCTTGATGATCTGGAGATCAACAAGGGGCGGCATGAAGTCAGGATCGGGACCGAACAGCTCCATCTGACCATGACCGAATTTGGTATTCTCGCGCTGCTGGCCGGAAAGCCGGGGTGGGTGTTCACCCGTCAGCAGATTATCGATTCGGTTCGGGGCTATGATTTTTTGATTACGCCGCGGGCGATCGATGTGCAGGTCTTCGGCCTGCGCAAAAAACTCGGCTCGTCGGGACGGATGATCGAGACCGTGCGCGGCGTTGGCTACCGCTTCCGTTCCGATGCATAGAGGAAAGGAATGATAGCAAAACAGCGAACCCTGTTCTGGCAGATATTTACCGTCACGCTGGTGATCATCCTGGGAACCATTGCCAGTGTGGCCTGGTTCGGCTCCCGCTCCATCGATGATTTCTATATCGAGGAGTTGCGCAGCGATCTGGAAAATCGCGCTTATCTGATAAAATCCCAGGTCGGCGAACTGCTGACCAGCGGCGATCTCGACGGTTTGCGCAGCTTTGTTGTCAAATCCGGCCGCGCAGCGGATACTCGGATCACGGTAGTCGACGCCGACGGGACGGTCCTGGCCGATACCAAAGAGAACCCCGCGGCCATGGACAACCATCGGCAGCGCCCGGAAATCGATGCGGCGTTTTCCGGGGTGAGTGGTTTTTCGCTGCGCTTCAGCAACACTCTCGGTCAGAGGATGCTGTACGGCGCTATCGGCCTTGAAGAGTACCTTGAGCGTGGTGTCGGGATCGGCGACAGGGGCTCGGTCAATACCGTTCTTCGGGTTGCGGTGCCGGTCATTGCCATTGATGAGGCCTTGGGCGATATCAACCGGGAACTGGTGATCGGTACCGGTGGGGCGCTGTTGATCGCCTTTGTCGTCACCTTCTTCGTGGTCCGCAATATCAGCAGGCCGCTCGAGGAAATGACCCGCGGTGCTGAATTATATGCCAACGGCAATTTCAGCCAGCGGATGCTGATCAACCACAAAAAAACGACCTCCCGCGAAGTAGCGATGCTGGCCACCGCGATGGACCGCATGGCGGGACAGCTCGATGAAAAAATCAATACCATCATCAACCAGCGCAACCAGTTGGAGACGGTGATTTCCAGCATGGTCGAAGCGGTCATCGCCGTCGATTGCGAGGAACGGATCATCAGTATCAACGGGGCTGCGGCTCGAATGTTCAGTGTCCCGCGACAGGGAGCCCCGGGACGACTGGGGCAGGAGGTTATTCGCAACGTCGATCTGCACGACCAGTTGGCCCGTATCCTGAAAACAGGCGAAGCCTTTGAAGACGAAATCGTCTTGGCCCGGCGAGACGACAGCGTCTATCTCCACACCAATGTGGTGATGCTGTACGGTGGCGATGGGCGGACAGTCGGCGCTCTGATGGTGCTCAACGATGTGACCCGTTTACGGAAACTCGAGCGGTTGCGCAGCGATTTTGTGGCCAATGTTTCCCATGAACTGAAAACGCCGATTACCTCCATTCGGGGGTATGTGGAGACATTGCTCGATGGTGCGCTTGACGATCGGGAGCACGCGCGGCGTTTTCTGGAGATCGTGTTGCGCCAGTCGGAACAGCTCGGCACCATCATCGATGACCTGCTGACCCTGTCCCGAATTGAGAAAGATACCAAGGAAGCCGGCGTTTCCTTCGTTGCCGAGGAATTATCTCCGGTTCTCCACCGGGCTCTGGAAACCTGCCGGCAGCAAGCCGCAGGAAAGCAGGTGAATCTCACGCTCGATTGTCCTGAACAGCTCGTTGTCAGGATGAACCGGACCCTGCTCGAGCAGGCGGTGGTCAACCTGCTGACCAACGGCATAACGTACAGCGATCCGGGTGACAGTGTGCAGGTTAGAGTCGCCGCGGTCGATGATCCGCCGCGGCGACTGGTCAAGATCAGTGTCGTCGATCAGGGTATTGGTATAGCCAAAGAACACCTGCCGCGCCTGTTCGAACGGTTTTACCGCAGCGATCGGGCGCGCAACCGCAAGGCCGGCGGTACCGGCCTCGGCCTGGCAATTGTCAAGCATATCGTGCAGGCGCACGGCGGCTCCGTCGAGGTCGACAGCGCCATCGGTGCCGGCAGCACTTTCACTATCACCCTGCCCATGGGCTGATGCGTGCGGGGCCCGTAGCCGTCCTGGTTAGTTCCTACTATCGGCAGCCATGGACTTTTCCCTCGGCTTGTGTGATAATGGCCGAGGGATATGCTGGCCTGTCGAGGGAATTGACGTGGCCGTCAATTCTGATTTTCCTGTCGTCTCAGACACGGTTCCCGGTCGTTTTCTTCTCCTAAACGCTACAGCGTACTATCCCGGTAAAAGAGAACAGGCCGACATGATTGGTGCTCGGCCCAGCCATTCGATGCCATGGATGAGATCAGAGATGACCCAGCAATACCGACGTTTGGCGAGCGTTTTGCCGGACAGGTCATCGGTCTTTTTCTCTGGCCGCTGCTGACTGTTATACTGGTGGCAGGGGCGCTCTATTACGATCGAGTCCATAATTTAAACGAGTTGACGATTCAGAAAGAAACGCTGCTGGTACGCGCCGTGGCGCTCTTCCTCGAGAGCGGACATCATGCCGCAGCCACCGACTTGAAACAGCTTCTCGACGACATCGATCCGCTGCTTGCGCTTTCTGGATCTGCAGCGCTTCGAGGACCGGAGGTGGCCGACTTGCTGGCCGATACATTGGCGAAACATCCGCTCTATGAGCAGGTGCTTCTGCTCGAGCCCTATGGGCGAGAAATAGCCAGGCTTCGATCAGGCGGTAACCAGGAGGAGGCAGCCCCCGAGACACCAAATCGAAATGCTGACGATCGCTCCGCTTTAGCAGCATTTTTTGCCGCCTCCCCTGGGGAACTGCAGGTTTCCCCCCCGTTTCTCAGTCTCTGCCGCGGCGCTCCTTGTACAACGAGCAAGCAACGGATCAGCGTCGGCTTGACCTCCTCTGCCGACAATGGACGAGCGAAGCCGATCGCCATTATCGATTACCGGATGTCCGTCGTTTATGATCTGGTCAGTGAAATCGGAACGGGTGAGCGGGGAACGCTGATGATCTTTCGGGACCTGCGTGAACTCGCCGGCGCGCTTGCCGGAGATCAAAAGACGGGCGGAGGTGCAGCTCGAATCGAGGCGGTGAAGCGATTGCTTGGTGGGCAGGACACCACCTCCCTCTTCCACGACGATAGTCTCTATTCTTATACCCAGTTCACCCTCTCCGCTCTGTCCGCCTCCGGCGAGCGCGGGGAGGCGAGTCCGGACACCACGCCGGAAGGCAGGGGCGCGGCAGTTGAGCACTGGTCGGTGGTCTCCGAAATGCCGGCCGGATATTTTATTGCGCAGAAACAAAGCTATCTCCTTTTCCTCGCAGTTTTGGCCCTGGCTTTGCTGATCCCATCATTTGTCGTTTGTCTTTTCTGGGCCAAGGCCCGGGTCAAGGCTCGGCGGGAGACGGAATTGCGGGCTATTGAACAGGTTGAACACCTGGTCCGGCTCGAGCAGGAGGTGCGTGAGCGAACCCGGGAGTTGGATGATCGAAACCTGCAGCTCAGCGCCGAGATTGCCGAACGGCTCAATGCGGAGATCCGCCTGCGGCAATCCAATGAGCTGTTTTCCGGGATGGTTGAGAGCATCGACGGCATTATCTATGTCGCCGATTTCGATACCCACGAAATCCTCTATGCCAATACGTACTTGAAAAAACTGTTCGGATTCAATCCGATCGGCAGAAAATGCTGGCAATTCATCCACGCCAGCAGTGACGGTCCCTGTTCGTTCTGCGTCAACAACCACCTGTTGGGCAAAGACGGCGAGCCGACCGGACCGTATCAATGGGAATATCAAAATCCTTTCAACAAGCGATGGTACAACGCCAAGGATCTGGCGATCAGGTGGTCCAACGGCAAATACGTCAAGCTCGAGATCGCCATCGACATCACCGAGCAGAAACAATTGCAGCATTTTCTGCAGGAGGCCCGGCGACAGGCGGAGATCGCCCAAAACATGAGAAGCCGCTTTGTGGCGCTGGTCGCCCATGACCTGAAGTCGCCGTTTTATTCGATCACCCAGATGCTCAAGCGGATCCTCGAGCGGGAGACCTTTTCTTCGGAAGTTCACCGGCAGTTCCTGGAGAACATCGTCACCAACGGTCACCGGATGTTGCAGATGATCGACGATTTGCTGTCAATGGATCGTTTCGAGTCTGCCGAGGTCAAACTGGAACGGACCTTTTTCAATGCAACAGATATGGTGGCCGAGGTGATAACCAATTTCAGTCACCTCGCCTCGGAAAAATCGCTGCACCTGAGCAACCTGCTGCCGCTCGACTGTCCGGTGTATGCCGACAAGTACCTCTATTTCGTTGTCCTCAACAATCTGCTGTCCAACGCCATCAAATTCAGCCAGCCGGGCGGAACTATCGAGATCTGCCAACCTGATAGGAGTCGACCGATGATCGTTGCCGTCAGAGATTACGGCAAGGGAATGAGTCCGGATTATGTTGAAAACCTGTTCAAGGTCGATGTCAAGACAAGCAGCAGGGGAACGATCGGCGAGCCGGGAAGCGGATTGGGCCTAATTTTCTGTCAGGATATTCTGAAGGCGCATGGGGGGACCCTGGAGGTCAATTCCCAACTCGGCAGCGGTTCGGTCTTTTCGGTGGTAGTGCCCGAATGTTGTCCCTGGCAGCCTCTAATCCGTACCGATCAGGGCGGTGATATCGACGGCGGTGCAGACGATTGATCGGTGCGGTAGTCGTCTGTCGGTGTATCCCCGGATTCTGCAGGATCCCTGTGTTGCGGGCCGGCCTGGGCGGCGGCGATTACCTCGGCGGTGCGCCTGCCGCCGGTGGTGTCGGGGGGACTGCTGCCGAAGATAACGTTGATCAGACGGCGATGGTCGATACTGCCGGGGGGAGCGGAGGGCATCAAGGCCCCGGTTTCACCGCTATGGTGCAAGAGTCCGGCGGCCACCAGCCTGTCGACTGTTGCCGTCAGAAGGTCGCGACGATAGCAGGGGGAGGCGGCGGCCAAATCGTCGATGGTGGTTCCCCGGCCGTCTTCGAACCTACCTGCGACAGTAGCGCAGATGTCAAATGCCGCGCTCAGCTGCTGTACCCCATCGCTTGGCCGTTCCTGCAGGGCATACGACGAGCGATGCTGAATGGCATAGGCAACCTCGGCGCCGAGCAGCACGAAGAGCCAGCCGAAATAAATCCAGACGAGAAACAGCGGAATCGTCGCAAACGATCCGTAAATTGCATTGTAGTTGGCAACGCCGACCTGCAGCCCGATGAACAGGTTCTGGGTGGCGAACCACAGGGTTCCGGCGAGTAGGGCGCCGATCAGGGTCGGAACCGTTTTGACCTTGGTGTTGGGAAAGAAGATGTAGGCGACGTAGAGGGCCACCGTCAAAAACAGGATCGGGATGCCGCCGAGCAGCAGTGACTGCATCCAGGCGGCGGGGATGATGCGGTCCAGGTGGCCGCTGAGCGATTTGCTGGTCAATACCGTGCCGGCAGCCAGGGCGACGTTGATGGCGATGGGCAGCAGGACCATCAGGGTCAGGTAGTCGGCTATTTTGCGCAGCAGCGACCGGCTGTTCTCGACATGCCAGATGGTGTTCATGGCGGCTTCGATCTGACTGAGCACCAGGATCACCGAGAGAAAGACCCCGAGAATGCCGAAGGTACCGAGCGTGGCAAAGCTCGTTCGGTCGACGTAATCGAAGAGACGAGCAGCGGCGGCGCGCAGGTGACCGGTCAAATCGGCCGCGGGTTCGTTGGCGGGCGGGGGATCGGCCGATGTCGAGGTCGGGGGTGACAGCTGCGTTGTTGCTTGCTGGTCCGGGCCGGCGATAACGGTCGGTGCCGTCTGTTCCAGTGTGTCGATATAGGAAAAGACGATGTCCCGCAACTGGTCGCCGCCACCGAGTCCCTTGACCACCGCGGTACTCATGGCGAGCAGCGGAACCATTGACAACAGCAGGGCATAGGTCAGAGCGCCGGTACGCAGGTTGAGGTAGTTCAACTCCATTTCGCGCAGGACGATCAGCGCGATCCTGGTCAAGCTATGCAGCCATCTGAGTGGCGGAATGGTGGGGGGTGGCCCGTCGGCCCAACGTAAAAGGCGATGCGGGAAACGGGACGAGCGGTTGTCGAGAAGTGGTTGTGTCGAGTTATTGTTCATGCCATTTTTCGATCAGCTTGAAAACAGTTTCCCGTTTGAGCGGTTTGGCGACATAGTCGTTCATGCCCGCCGCCAGGCATTTTTCACGATCGCCTTTCATGGTGTTGGCGGTCATCGCGATAATCGGTACCTGGTGCCCTTTCAGCCTGATTTGCCGGGTCGCTTCCAGGCCGTCCATTTCCGGCATCTGGACATCCATCAGGATCAGGTCGAAGCGGCGTGGATCATCGTGGTATGCGGCCACGGCCTTCTCCCCGTTATCGACGATCTCCACGGCATATCCGGCTTTCTGCAGCATCATCGATGCCAGTTTCTGATTGACCGGATTGTCTTCAGCAAGCAATAGTCTGACCGATTGCTTGATCGCCTCACGTACCGAATATTGCGTAATCAGCGGTTTGCTTGCGGTTTGTGTTGTGGTGCTATCACCCAACACCCTGGCGATGGTCTTGTAAAGGATGGAGCGGCGCGCCGGTTTGGTCAGGAAGGCGGAAAACCCCGTTTCCCGGCATTTTGCGGCAATCCGTTCAGTGGATGAGGTGTAGGCGAGCAACGGGATGGTCCTGATAGTTGATTCGTCGGCGCGAATTCGGGTGGCCAGGTCAAACCCGGGGATGTGGGGCAGGATGATATCGATGATGGCCAGATCGTACGGGTGTCCGGTTTCGGCGGCTTCCCGGAGTTTGGTAATGGCCAGGCGTTCGTCGGTTTCCGTAGCGACGGTTATCCCGGCCTGTTCGAGTACCGAGCGGAGAATTTCATTGTTGGCCCGGTTGTCATCGACGACCAGCACCCTGGTTCCCCGCAGGTCGTCACTGGGGCTGCGGCTTTCCGGTAGGTGATCGGCGACACGCATCTCGGCGGTAAAGTGGAAGGTGGCGCCTTCTCCGTCCCGGCTCTCAACCCAGACCCGGCCGTTCATCAGCTCGGCGATGCTGCGGCAGATCGACAAGCCCAGACCGGTGCCGCCGTATTTCCTGGTCGTTGAGCCGTCGGCCTGCTTGAACGCAGCGAAAACGGCCTCATGTTTGTCCTCGGGAATGCCGATACCGGTATCCCTGACGGCACTATGCAAGGTGATGGTCTCCGCGCTTTCATCGAGCAGGTCGATGGAAAGTTCGATTTCGCCGTGTTCGGTGAATTTTGCCGCATTGCCGAGCAGGTTGACCAGTACCTGGCGAAACCGGCCGGGGTCTCCCTTGACTCGGGCCGGTACGTCTTCCCCGATGCGGCAGAGTACCTCGATACGCTTGCCGGACACCCGGGGGCGGATCATTTCGCAGACATCGTGGGCGGTGATCTCCGGGTCGAAATCGATGTACTCGAGCCCCATCTGACCGGCTTCCACCTTGGAAAAATCGAGGATGTCGTTGATCAGCCCGAGCAGTGCCTCGCCGCTGCGCTTGATGATCGCGGCACATTCCCGTTGCTCTTCATCGAGCTCTGAACCGAGCAGCATTTCGGTGAAGCCGATGATGCCGTTCATCGGCGTGCGAATTTCGTGGCTCATGCTGGCCAGGAACTGGCTTTTGGCAACGTTGGCACTCTCGGCTGCCGCTTTCGAGGCACGGAGTTCCATGGTCTGTTTGTCGATCTCGATCTGCAATGTTTTTGAGTAGAGTTCCTGCTGCTGCTGAATGAGGCGATAGCTGTGCTGGGTTTCCTCGAGCATCTCCTGGTATTTGTTCTCGAGGACCTTGATCTTCCGGTCAAACTGGTTCTTCTGCACCTGCTGTCTGTTAACGGCATCGTCGAGACGTAGCTGGGAGAAAAACACTTCAGTCAGCAGGGCCACGTTGGTTGCTGCCACCTGAGCCGAATCAGGGGGGGCGGTGATCTGAAAATACAAGGTTGCCTCGAGTTGCGGCAGGGGCAACAGGTAGATGGAGTCGTCCAGGTAGACCGGCTCGGGTGGGGGGGCGGCCGAGCGATCCGAAGCGGGGGCTGTCGGGACAATTGTGGCCGGCAGGGACAACGGGCAAGAGCCCTGGTGGTGGGTCAGGTGCCGGTCGATGCAGAGATATCGACCGTTCTGCTGGCGCCCTTCCAGGTAGGCGAGCAGGCGCGTAATCGTCTTGCTGGCGGTTGTCTGCGCATCGAAGAGAAGGTCGGTCCGGGCCGCCATATCAGTGCTCCGTGGAACGATAAATCTCGCTGGCCTTACTCATTTCCGCCGGCAGATCGTCAAGTAGTACCCGGTATTCGTCGATGTTATCCTGGATATGGCCGGCAAGCACCGGGGACAGCTCGGTGACAGGGGTGGCGAGAATGGTGTACCCCAATTGTCCGGTGAGATATTCGGCAATCTGAAGGATACCGGTAAGACTGGTCGGCGCGATAGCATCGTGGAGGCTGTGATGATCCCGGATGGCCTCCCTGATGGTATACGGAATGCCCCAGTCGTCGGTGATCAGATAGCCGATTTCAGCATGATCGGTAGCGAGCCGCTTTCGCTCCTGCTCCGGCAGTGAGCCGTGTTCAAGAGCTGCCTGGCAGATGTCGTAAAAGATGGCGCCAGCGGCCTGTTCTTCGACGATGAGGCCAAAATCATGCAGAATACCGCATAGGTAAGCGTCGTCTCCGTTGATGCCAAAGACCCGCTCGGCCAACATTTGGCTGCAGATAGCCACAGCGGCGCAATGGAGCCAGAGTTTCTGGCGAGAGAAAATACTGGACACCTCGCGTTCCCGGAACAGGTGTTTCAACGCATCGGTGACCGCGATATTGTATAGATTTTTCATGCCGATCAGCGCCACCGCCCGGCCGATCGACTCGATGTATTGGCTGAGTCCGTAATAGGGGCTGTTGACCAGACGCAGGAGTCTGACCACCAGAGTGGGGTCCATCTTGATGACTTCCTCGAAATCTTTCATGGTCGTGGTGCTATCGTTGATCAACTGCGACAGCTTGGTAACCACGTGCGGAAGCGTTTTGAAACTGCGATAGCTGGCAATCAACTCCTGGGCGGCGGTCATAACCAGTATCTCCGGTGATTACGGCAGGGCGGTCAGCTCTCGCTTGCTGACTGCTTCCGCCTTGATCCGGTCGAGCAATCGGGCAAGTACATCCTTGACATGTTCTCTGATATCGCCGGCGACGACGATAAAAAGCAGGTCGTCACCTGGCCGGCGGAGACCTTCCCGGGTCTCGATTATGATATCATAGATGCCCTGGTGCTGTAAAAACTCCCGGCGCAGGTGATCGATCCGCTCGTGGTCGACAGTCACCTCAAGTGCTGCCACGGTTTTCTTGTCGGATCGTGACCAGGAACGTACCGTTCCGTTATGGACGAGGATCATGCCGACGTGATCGGCGAAATCCGGCCTGGCCTTGAGGGCGGCGATCGTTGCGCTGATGTCCATGGCGTCTCCGTGGGGTGAATTCTATAATGCTCTGATAACCGGTACCTGCAACGTGGTAGACGAATCGAGCCGGGTGAAACTGAGCTTGTCGTTGTATTTTTTCAATAACCACAGCGGAATCTCGAACGTGTTATAACAGAGATCCCACAGGGTGTCTCCCGGTTTGACCGTATAGTCGCGGACGTCGACGACATTGTATGTTTTGAAAAAATCTTCCTGTTTTTCCTGGTGAAAGTCGAATCGCGCGGTTTCGAAAACGACTGTCGGAACATTGACGAAATCGACAGTAATGGTCCGCCCCGGCACGACGTCCGCCTGATCGGCAAGGCGGTTGGCAAGGCGAAGCGACTGCGGTGTCACCTTCAGCCAGTGGGCCAGCAGGTCGATCGTTTCGTCGGGTTGTATCTCGATTCTGCCGGACAGTAAATCGCCGTTTCTGGTGGTGTCGAAGACTTTGAGATTGCCGCTGACCGTCAGGTCGATCGGTGGCGAGGCGGCAACTGCTGTCTTTGGTTCGCTTTTTTTCGTGTCGGCCAACGTGATCACGGCGATGTTGCGGGATGGCACTTTCAACGACGGTGAATGCGGTGTCGAAGCGGCCGGAATCCTGAGATTCTGGCCGACCCGAACGGTTGC
>JAZBPM010000334.1:0-4023 GCA_036351615.1 Desulfofustis sp. | reverse complement strand
GCCGAGTCGGAAACGTGTCGCCCAATTAACGGCAGACAAGGTGCGAACCATGAACTGTATGGATATTTTTTATACTCGCACTCCTGCTGCCCATCAGCGACCTCCCGCGCGTTCATCCCCCTAGCCTGTCGCCGGGGACAAACAAACTCGCACGGTTCAAAATGAACCTACGACTCAGGGGCACAAAAACGAGAAAGGAGAAACCGTGAGTATCGAAATCATCACCACGCTCTACTTTTTGAGTCTTTTTTTCGTTCTATTCCTCGGGCTCCCCGTCGCCCTCGGCCTGGGCGGCATCGCTGTTGTTTTTGCCATAATCTTCGAACCCCGGTCACTGTTGGCCATCCCCAGCGCTTTCCACTATACTCCGTGGAATCACGTCTTGGTCACCATCCCCCTCTTTCTCTTCATGGGCAGTCTCATTCGTTTTTCCGGTATCGCCGAAGCCGCTTACGATGCCGTCTACAAACTGATCGGCCACGTCGCCGGCGGCCTGGCCATGGGAACGGTCGCTGTCTGCACCATCTTTGCCGCGATCACCGGCATCACCCCGCCTGCGACCATTACCATGGGCCAAATAGCCTACCCGTCGATGATGAAGTACAACTACGACCGTGCCATCGCTATCGGGTGTATCGGGGCCGGTGGCGCCCTTGGCGCTTTGATTCCACCCAGCGTGCCGTTCATTTTTTACGGCCTGCTGGCCAAAGTATCGATCGGTGGTTTGTTTCTTGGCGGTGTCATTCCCGGATTGATGCTCGCCTCCTTCTACATCATCTACATCGGCATCCGCTGCAAGATTCAACCACATATGGGGCCAGGTCTGCCGGCGGACGAAAAATTCACTGTTCGTGAAAAAGTCCATTCCGTTTTAAATATCTGGCCGTTCGTTGTTCTTATCCTCATTGTGCTCGGTACCATCTGGGGCGGAGTTGCCACGCCGTCGGAAGCCGCTGCTTTCGGTGCCGCCGGTGCCTGCGTGATCAACCTCATCTATCGCAAGATGACGTGGCGGATACTGAAGGACTCGTTGGAATCAACCTTGAAGTTGACCGGCATGGGGCTGTGGATTCTGATCGGCGCGAATATTTATCTGAACATCTTCAACTCTATGGGGTGTCAGGAAATAGTCACCACGCTCGTCCTGGGCATGCCGGGCGGTGAGAACGGTGTCTTGTTGATGATGATGTTCATCATCTTAATGCTTGGCATGTTCATGGACGACTGGGCGATCATTATGCTCTGCACCCCGCTGTTCATCCCGATCATCAACGAATTAGGCATAGATAAGCTCTGGTTCGGAGTCCTGTTTATCGTCAACATCCAGATCGCTTATCTGACCCCGCCGTTCGGTTTTGTCCTCTTTTGGATCAAGAGCATTTTACCGCCGGACGTGACCATGGGGGATGTCTACAAATCTGTCGGCCCCTTTATCGTTCTCCAGTTGATCGGTCTTTCGCTCATTTTCTTTTTCCCGGCGATCGCCGTCTGGCTGCCAAGCCTGATGAACTGACCCGCAGATGAGAACACGGATGCACGTGATGGGAAATCGAGCAATCGAAAGCACTTCGAGAAACACGCGTTCGTTACCCCTTACACATAGAAAGCAAAATATCGCCTGGTGGAGGAACGTATGAAGTTTTGGAATATGGCGGAAAAAACTATAGATATGATATGCGAGGGAATGGGATGGATCGGCTGGCTTCTCGTCCTGTACTGTATGGTCTTCGGTGTGAGTGACGTTTTTTTCAGATATGTCCTCAACTCTCCATCCCTGTGGATCGCCACGACGCTCCAGGTAGCCATGGTGCTCATGGCTTGTATGGGGGGAGCCTATGCCCTGAACCATGATACCTTTGTCAAGCTCGATCTTTTCTACGCCAGATTCTCGAAAAGAAAGAAGGCCATCTGCGATATCATTACCGTACCGATCTCAATGCTTTTTCTTGGCGTCTTGATCTGGAAAGGCTGGGATGCCGGGATGCTCTCCCTCAAGTTGAAACAGGTAACGCCGACCAGTATTCCGATTCCCCTCTACCCAATCAAAATACTCATTCCCATAGCCGGATTCATGGTACTGCTCGTCGTCCTGAAAAAATTGATCAAAGATATTATTACCGTTTTTTCCAAGGACGAAGATGACGGTGACATTTTCATCGTCTCTTCCAAGAGCGAGGATGCATGAGCCGCCGTTCGATGCCGAAGCTGACAGGGCATAATTACCGAACGGCGGAGACGGGGAGAAAAAGCAGCCTTAACGGTTAGGCTGCCTATCTCCCGAATATCAAACTGAAGCATAACAGGAGGGTAATCGCATGAAAAAGTGGTCTATCAAAGTGCTGGCCGTGTTGTCTGTTTTCGGCATCATGGCCATGACCGGTTCTGCAATCGCTGCAGACGATTACGGTCCCCCGGACAAGGTGACGACGTTGCTGTTCCAACCGTGTTTCGACCAATCTGACGCCGGCTGGTCACTGGGCGTGATACCGTGGATCAAAGCGGTCGAGGAAGCCACCCAGGGAACCGTCAAATTCAATCTGGAACCCGCCGGTGCCATCACCAGCGGTGACGAGGCATTCGGCGCTACGATTGCCGGCATGATCGATGTTTATGCCGGATGGGCTACGGTCTATGGCGGCGACATGCCTGAAGGCATGCTCGCTTTCGGTCTAGCCATGGGCGCCAACAACTGGCGTGACGCCTGGGCTGCCATGTGGGGTGATCCGAAGTACCGTATCGGCGACCTGGTCCAGGAAGCTGCCAAAGAGCGTAACCTGCGCTGGGTTGGCTGGACGAGCCAGGGTCCCAACGCCATGTTTACCAAATTCCCGGTAAACAAACTTGAAGACCTGGCCGGCAAGAAGATGCGCGCCGGCGGCCCCCATGCCCTCTTCCATGAGGCGATGGGCGGCGCTCCGGTAGCCATGGGCGGCGGCGACATCTACACCGCTATCAAGCTCGGCACCATCGACGGTACCTACTGGGATACCGGCGGAATCGACGACATGTCCTTCCACGAGGTCATTGACTATGCCATCATGCCCGGCTGGTGCCCGGCCCAGCATCAGGAAATCTACATCAACCTGGACAAATGGAACGCCCTGAACCAGTGGCAGAGAGATCAGATCGACAGCATCTTCATGCCGACCTACTTCGAGACCAGCCGACTGCACTTTGACGGTGTCAACGAGGCCCTGGAGATCCTGAAAGACGCCGGAGGCGAGGTTATCCATCTCTCTGAGGAGGAAGTCAAGCGGATGCGTGCACGCTCGGTAGAGGCCGTTTGGCCGAAGGTTGCCGAACGATCCGAGCGCAACGCCAAAGGTGTTGAGCTGTGGAAAGAATACCTCGAGGATATCGGCGAACTGTAATCCGATCTAAAGAAAGAAGTCTGCTGATTCGTTTTTTACGCTGACAAACCACGTCCGGCCCTTCTGCCCAGGAGGTGCCGGACGTGTTATTTCCAGCATCACCGCGCGCCTCGCCGGACTGTTTTACGGGGACTCCCCCCGCCGCAGCCTGTCGTTAACGGCATCAATAACCGGCGGCAACTCGGCAACGCTTTCGACCACATAGTGGGCGCCTGCCGCCAGCAGGCTGCGGCGCGCTGCCGCCACCAAATTGACCCTCTCTTCATCGTTCAACCGGGCAAACTCCGGCTGGGACAAACCGCACAAATTCCCGGTACGGGAAACCCCGATCGCCCAGACGCCGGCATTTGCCGATGCCTCCATGTCGACCACGGTATCGCCGACATTGACCACCCGCCGCGGAGGATAGACCTGCAACCGCTCCATCAGACGATAAATCATCCACGGTGCCGGCCGACCGGCGGGGACCGCCGAGGCGGATATCGAAACATCCGGGACATAGCCCTGTTCAGCGGCATTTTTTCCAACAATATCTGATGCCTCTTGGAAATATCCGGTTGAGGCGCCGATCTTTAGACCGCGTTCGCGCAATCCCCTTATTGCGTCAGGCACCCCGTCGATAACGGCGCTGTATTCGCGGAGTGTTTCACAG
>JAZBPM010000333.1:0-3655 GCA_036351615.1 Desulfofustis sp. | reverse complement strand
TCGCTTTCAGGCAGATCATGGAATGAGGTTGCCCAACTGAGTCGCCGTAAGGCAAAACGTTTATCGGCCAACCGTTTGATCTGCTGCCGGCTCATTTCGTCTGAAGTTTTCAGCCGCAGGCCCATCAATTCCTTGGATAACCGATCGATGACAAATTTGAGATCCTGCTCGATGGCGGCCAGCAGCAGTCGATCACGCTCTTCGTCTTCGGGCAGCGGCATGGCGAGGTCGTCCAGAAGGTGAAGCATTGCCTCATTCTGGTTCAATGAGTCGTGCAGTTCCTCTTGCATCTGATCGAGTCGTTTGGTCGTCTCCCGCATACTCCAGATCGCCTCCCGCATACCGTGCAACGACTGGGCATGACCGCTGGTAGCGAGCAGCAGGATGGAACGTGCCGGCGGCCGGTCGGCGAAGTATTCGGCGAGGCGCAGCAGGCCGGTAATGGAGATTGCTTCGTCGGCACCGGGAGAGCGGCCGCTGACATGGACGGTGCTGTCGTAAAATGCCTCGATGACGAGGAGTTCTTCTTTCAGATCGGGATCGACGCCTTCGATCAGACAATAGATGTTTTTTTCGGTGACCGTGCGCCAGGAGGAGTGGGCCCGCAGTTCGGCATGTTCGCTGACCAGGCCGTCGGGGGCCTGATCGTATGTTCCGAATATCTCGCGTGCCTGTTGCTCATCCATCCAGAAGCAGGGTAAACGCAGTGGGGAAAGCTCGAGCTTTTCCTGAAAGAACCCGTTGGTCATGGTCTTCAGGCGGTCGACAAAAATGATTCCCCGGGCGCCGAGTGCCGCGGCGGTCAACCAGTTGCTGCCCGAGTTGAAGTCCATGAGCAGCAGGGCACCGGCGATTTCTTTGCCACCGAGTTCATCGGTTGACCCGGTGCCGACGTAGATGATTGGCCCACTGAGGACGCCGTCGATGGCCTGGGGGGAGATGACATTGTTGAGCAGCGGCTGCAGAGCCGTGGTGCTGTTGTTGATGGTGATTGTCGCGCCGGTGTGACGCCGGATCGGAACCTGAAACAGGTGCGTTTTCGGGTCCAATCCCAGTTCGTGAAGCGAGGTAGCGATGAAATCGGCAGAGGCCGCAGCGCCGGGCGTCCCGCTGCTGCGATCGGCAAAACCGCTCAGGGTGGCGATCAGAGAGCGTACATCGTCGTTGCCGTCAGCCTGGGCACAGATCCCTGTGAACAGGAGAACGGTGATCACGGTGGCAAATCTAACCACCTGCTTGAGGAGGACAGGATCGAACATGGTTCCCGCTGGTTCGCCACTCAGGAAAGGCCACCGGTTTGTATGTCAAGCTCCGAGCGATCCTGAATTTTATCTATTTTCCCGTCCCGAATCCAGACGACCTGGTCGGAGACATTGAGCATCTTGTAGTCGTGCGTGGCCGAGATGACGGTCACCTGCCGTTCGCTGCTGAGATGTTTCAACAGGTTGATGATATCTTCGCCGGTTTTCAGGTCGAGGTTGCCGGTCGGTTCGTCGGCCAACACTATAGCCGGGCTGTTGGCCAGCGCACGGGCCACGGCAACCCGCTGCTGCTGCCCGCCGGAGAGCTCCGAAGGCTTGTGCGTATGCCGACCCTGGAGGCCGACCTGGTTGAGCAATTCCAGTCCCTGTTCGGTGGCGGCGTCGTTGGCGACACCGGCGAAAATCATCGGCAAGGTGACGTTTTCCAGGGCCGTCATGACCGGAATCAGGTTGAAGGTCTGGAAAATGTAGCCGATTTTTCGACAACGGAGCCAGGCCAATTCATACGCGTCTAGTTGGGCGATGTCGACTTCATCGATAAAAACCTTGCCGGCGGTTGGCCGATCGAGCCCGCCGATCATGTTGAACAGCGTAGATTTGCCGGAACCTGAGGGCCCCATGATGGAGACATACTTGCCCTCTTCAATCTCCAGGTCGATTCCCTTGAGGACCTCGACGACGATCTTGCCGAGATCGAAATTTTTCGTGACACCGCTGACCCTGACGATTGTTTTTACCGGTGTGGTCCGCTGCGTGGCGGGCGTTTCTGTCATGGTTATTGCTCCACTCGCATCGCCTCAACCGGCTGCATGCGCGCGGCAAGGATTGCCGGATAGATGACGCCGAGCAGACTCAGGCCGGTACCAACCAGCATGGACAGCAGCATCGATAAACCGATGGCCGGCCAGGAGGCCGAAGAGAAGATGACAGCTCCGAACTGCATCAGTGAGGATAGTGTTGCGCCAATCAGGCCGAGCATGATGCCCGCCAGTGCCCCTGCCGCACCCTGCATCAACGCCTCGAGAATAAAGAGTCGGACGATAAAACGATCCAGTGCGCCAAGGCATTTCATAGTGCCGATCTCGCGAAAGCGCTCGGTTACCGACATGAGTTGCGCGTTGACGATGCCGACGATGCAGACCAGAAGAGACAGGGTGACGATCCAGCGTTGCTTGGCCGAGGTGAGAATAGCGGAGGTGTCGGTACCGATATCGTAACCGGCCCGGACCAGTTTCTGCCGTGCTTCAGGTGAGCCGGAAGCATAAAGCCCCTGAGCAAAATCATTGCTGATCTGGGAGTAACAAAGAAAGGAAACGGCGAGAACCAGACTCAACGTCGTTATCAGCGACCTGAGAAAACGCACCCGGATCGACTGAAAGGCGATCTCCAGTGATTTTCTATACGGAAGGGCGATCAGCCTTCTCATGACAGGGCACCGTGGTAGACGATGATTGCGTGTCTGGCAATAGATATCAATACTATCGGTACAGCGTCACCATTGTCAAGAATTGCCTGATGCTGGAGAGAAAAAGAGATGGTCAGCGGGTAGCCGGTGAGGCCAGATCCGTGAGTGAGACTGGGCGTAGGCCAGGTTGTTCGGCGATCAGGCCCAACAACAGGTCGAGCAATGCCAGGTCCCCGGCACTCATGCGCTGGTGGTGGAGCATGATGCCGATTATACCGTTTTGCAGGGCGATTTCGAGATCACCGGCAATCCCCGCGAGGCGCGCAGCGGCTGTCGGTTCTTTGCGGGTGTGCAGATCCACATTGACCGATATCTCAGCCAGCGCTTTTCCCGTATCGGGCGTGGCGCCCCGGCTGCGCGAAACGGCCGTGTACCCGGAATCGGCCAGCAACTCGATCGTCGTTGCGCAGCAGCGATTCCAGGGCGGTGTAAAACAGCGAAAGAACGGCTCGCCGATGATGTCTTCCAGACGCTGTTTGCCGCGCAGCAGATCGTGCCTGATCGCGGCAGCGGCTCGGGATGCGCCGAATTCCGCTTTTTTGCCAACCGGTTCGTGGTTGACGTGTCGCCAACCATGCTGGTGCCAGCACCAGAGGTCCTGGCCGGCGGAGCCTGCCTCACAGAGCATATCCCAGCGCTGTCGCGTCAGCCAGGTAGGCACGACGGCAAGGGCCAACGGCATACGGTGTCGGATGAACAGTGAGAGCATCGCCGTGCATGCCGATGACGGCACCCCGATATCGTCGGCCCTGAAGAAAATCGGCACGGGCCAGCCTCCCTGCCGGTCGTCGAGCGCCGCCATGAGACGATCCCGAAGCGGGGTCAGGGCGTGCTCCGCGCGTGACGGGTCAAACGAGCAGGCGCGTCGGTTCATCGATTATCTCCCGGCTTCGAGGATTTCCAGGGTGGTGTTCGCACCGTCCAGATC
>JAZBPM010000332.1:0-8253 GCA_036351615.1 Desulfofustis sp. | reverse complement strand
CGTCATGCCAGTCTCGGGCGAACTGTTCCAGGAAAAAACCGTCGTGTTCCACGATCGAGCGCAGCAACACCAGCGTCTGGTCACCGTAGTGGGTGAAATGTCCCTTCTTTCTGTTCTTGTGAAAGGAGTCAGGCAGGGGGTGTTGCAGGGAGCGGATGGTGCCGAAGGCGGCGTCGATCTTATCGGTGTCGTAAATCCAGTGCGCACCGAGTGCCAGTGAATCGGCAACGAATGACGCGAGAACGAGCGCTTTGTTGTTCATGGTTCCCCTCCGTTCATGCCAGGCAAGACGATTTTTGATAAGTCCCACAAACAATAGTGATAATACGAGCGGCTGTCAAAAGGAGGACAGAAAAGAATTTGCCCGATTTCCATTGGTCGTTGTAACCTCCGGTCCCGTGGACAATATCGAGAGGGGCTTTCCCGTCGTTGCCGGAGCCCGTCTTGTGTTCCCCTCCGTCGTGTCTTAACGTTGTGACGTCGGTGCCGGACTGTCTCGTTGTCAGGCGACAGCCGCCACCGGTCGATTTGTCGCGTTGTTCAGATTTCTATCTCAACAAGGGAGGAAGACCATGGCTGTGCGCAACATTTTGATGCTTGTCGGTGATTTCGTCGAGGATTACGAGGCAATGGTGCCGTTTCAGATGCTGACCATGGTTGGTCATACCGTCCATACCGTCTGTCCGGACAAAAAGGCCGGCGAGTCTGTCCGCACCGCGGTTCATGACTTCGAGGGTGACCAGACCTACAGCGAAAAGCCGGGGCACAATTTCGCGATCAATACGACGTTTGCCGAAGTCGATCCGGCCGCCTACGACGCCCTGGTCATTCCGGGCGGCCGGGCTCCCGAATATATCAGACTCAATCCGCGGGTTCTGGAGATCGTCCGCGCCTTCGCCGCGGCCGACAAGCCCATTGCTGCGATCTGTCACGGGCAGCAGGTGTTGGTGGCCGCCGGGGTGGTCGAGGGCAAGACCTGCACCGCCTACCCTGCGGTCCGTCCCGATATTGAACGGGCTGGCGGCACTTGGGGAGAGGTCAACGAGACCTTCTCAAATGCCTACGTTGACGGCAATCTGGTGACCGCCGCCGCCTGGCCGGGCCATCCGGAATGGATGCGCAAGTTTCTCGAGGTGCTCGGCAGCACCATCGAACCTTGACATACGGTAGCAGCTAGCGGATCTGCTGATAGTCCGAAAGAGAGCAGCGCTACTCCGCTTGCTCAACTGTTTGTTTCGAGAATGCCGTCGACCAGTGTCAGCCGGCGGTCCATGCGGGCCGCCAGTTGCAGGTTGTGGGTGACCATCAGCACCGCCAGGCCGCGCTGACGGCAGAGATCGTGCAGCAGGTTGAAGACCAGCTCGCCGGCCCGGCTGTCGAGGTTGCCGGTCGGCTCGTCGGCGAGCAGCAGGTCCGGCTCCATGATCAGGGCGCGGGCCAGGGCGGTGCGTTGCTGTTCGCCGCCGGAGAGCTCATTGACCCGGTGTTCCCGGCGATGGTCGAGCTCGACGGCGGCGAGCAGGCGGCGGGCCGGCGCGGTCGCCTGGCTGCGGCTGGTGCCACCGATCAGGGCCGGCATCATCACGTTTTCCAGAGCGGAAAATTCCGGGAGCAGGTGGTGGAACTGGAAGATAAAGCCGAGCGAGCGGTTACGAAAAGCGGCCAGTTCCCGCTCGCCTTTCGTGTCGAGCCGCTCGCCGTTGAACAGCAATTGCCCCGAACTTGGCGCGGCCAGGGTGCCGAGGGTCTGCAGCAGTGTCGTCTTGCCGGAGCCTGACGCACCGACGATGCCGGTCATCTCTCCGGGCGTCAGAGTCAGGTCGATCCCCTTGAGCACCTCGATCTGTTTATTCCCGTTGCCGAAAATCTTGCGGATAGCCCGCGCCTCAAACAGCGGTCCGCTCATGACAACACCTCCGCCGGTTTGACCCGCGAGGCCTGCCAGGACGGGTAGAGGGTCGCCGACAGGGTGATGACGATGGAGCTGCAGGCGATAATGGCCACGTCGAGGGGCAACACCTTGATCGGCAGGGTCGTCATCGGGTAGACGTTGGACGGCAGCTCGATGAACTGGTAGCGCGACAGCAGTTCGCACAGGCCGAGCCCGCCGAGTACGCCGAGGATTGTACCGACGCAGGCGATCACCAGGCCCTGCAGGAAAAAAATCTTCATGATCGACCGGGATGTGGCGCCCATCGACTTGAGGATGGCGATATCCCTGCCTTTCTCCATGACCACCATGATCAGTGCGCTGATGATGTTCAACGCGGCGACCAGGATAATCAACGCTACACAGATGAACATGCCGATCTTCTCCAGCTTGAAGGCGGCGAACAGATTGCGGTTCATGGCCATCCAATCGCGGGCGATGGTGCCCGGGCCAAGCTCAGTGACGATTGCTTCGGCGATCCGGTCGGCGCGGCTCAGCTGTTTTTTCTCGACGAGCACCTCGATGCCGTGGGCGATATCGCCGCTTTCCAGAAAGGTCTGAACGGCCGGCAGCGACATGTAGGCAAGCGACGAGTCATATTCGTACATACCCGATTCGAAGATGCCCACCACCCGGCAGGTCTTGATCTTCGGGATAACCCCCATCGGCGTCAGCGGACCGGATGGTGAGATCAGGCGGACCTTGCCGCCGGGAGACACCCGGAGGTCGGCGGCAAGCTGTTTGCCGAGGATGATGCCGGGAACCGGGTCGCCGGCCTCGTCGCCGAGGTCACCGAGCGAGCCGGCTATGAGCTGGTCGGCGAGGATGATCACCGAATCGGCAGTGACCGGGTCGATACCGCGCAGGACCACTCCGGAGCCGCCACTGGCGGAGCTGACCAGGGTTTGCGCATAGAGATAGGGCGTTGCGCCGACGACCCCCGGCACCTCTAGAATCTGTCGGCGAACCTGTTCATAGTCGTCGATCCGGCCTTCGCTGCGCTGCACGATGATATGTGAATTGACGCCGAGTATCTGATCGCGCAGCCCTTCGGTGAAACCGGTATAGACGGACAACACGACGATCAGGGCGATGACCCCGACGGTGATGCCGATCACCGAGATCAGCGAAATCAGTGAGATGAACCCGTGCCGGTGCTTGGCGCGCAGGTACCTGAGGCCGATAAACCACTCGAACATATCAGGCGTCCATCTCCGGATCGACGACGACGGTACGCTCCTCCGGCTTCATGTGCGGAAAGAGGATAACGTCGCGGATCGACGGCGAGTCGGTAAGCAGCATGACCAACCGGTCGATGCCGATCCCTTCGCCGGCTGCCGACGGCATGCCGTATTCCAGCGCCCGGATGTAGTCGGAATCCAGTTCCGGGTGGATCTCTTCGTCCTCCCCGCGCTCGGCAATCTGCTTTTCGAAGCGGTGTCGCTGGTCGTCCGGGTCATTCAGCTCACTGAATCCGTTGGCGATCTCCCGGCCGGTGATAAACAGTTCGAACCGGTCGGTGACCGCCGGATTCTCTTCGTTGCGCCGGGCCAGTGGTGAAACCTCGGTCGGATAGGAGGTGATGAAGGTCGGGTCGATGAGCTGTTCCTCGACGAGCAACTCGAAGAGTTCTGTTTTTGCTTTGCCGGCACCGGCTTGGGCTTCGAGTTTGATACCGCGCTGTCGGGCCATCTCGATGACCTGTTGGTCATCGGCGAGCAGTGAAGGCTCGATACCGGCGATCTCGGTCAGGGCCTGGTCCATGGTCAGCCGTCGCCACGGCGGCGCCAGGTTGACCGGATTGCCCTGGTAGCTGATCTGCATGGTGGAGTGGACCTGCCGGCAGACCGAGGAGATCATCTGCTCGGTCAGTTCCATCATGTCCTCGTAGGTGGCATAGGCCTGATAGAATTCGAGCATGGTGAATTCCGGGTTGTGCCTGGTTGAAAGACCCTCGTTGCGGAAGTTGCGGTTGATCTCGAAGACCCGCTCAAAACCGCCGACCAGCAAGCGTTTCAGGTAGAGTTCCGGGGCGACGCGCAGGTAGAGATCCATGCCGAGTGCATTGTGGTGGGTCTTGAACGGCTTGGCCGTTGCACCGCCGGGCAGGGGCTGCATCATCGGCGTCTCGACCTCCATGAAGCCGCGATCACTGAGAAAGTCGCGGATCAATTTGATGATCTTTACCCGGGTGCGAAAGGTGGCGCGGCTTTCCGGGGTGACGATCAGGTCGACATAGCGTCTGCGGTAACGGGTCTCGACATCGGTCAGACCGTGCCATTTTTCCGGCAGCGGCCGGAGCGACTTGGAGATCATGGCGATCGCCTTGGCATGGATCGACAACTCGCCGGTTTTGGTCTTGAACAACGTGCCCTCAGCGCCGACGATATCGCCAATGTCCCATTTGCCGAAGACGGCAAACTGCTGATCGCCGACCGTATCCTTACGGACGTAGACCTGAATCCGCGCGCTGCTGTCGGCCAGGGAGAAAAAGGCGGCCTTGCCGAATTTGCGCATTGCCATGATTCTCCCGGCAACGCGGTAGACGGCGCCGCCGGCCTCTTTTTCTTCGGGCTGCAGCGGTTCGCCGCTGGGCAGCAACTCGGCGATTCGATGGCTCGGTTGAAAGGAATTGGCGTAGAGCTTGACGCCGAGGTCGGCCAATGCCGCCGCTTTTTCCCGGCGCTGCGCAAGAAACTGGTTGTCGGTACCCATTGTCCTATCCTGATTGCTGATGGCGTCGCGATCCCCGATTCGGGAAGCCCGCCGCGAGACTGTCGGGGCGTTGAGATGGTGTCTGCGTCGGTCGGATCGGTTGCTGCGATGTTCTCAATTTACAAAGGGGACAGATGTTGAATCTGTCCCCTTTGTCTGGTGCTGCGTTTGTCTTCACCCTGTCAAATCGTTTACCGGCATTCGCCCGGGTTGTCAATTCTTTTCCAGCAAAACAACGGTTTCGATGTGATGGGTCTGGGGAAACATATCGATCGGCTGGATGGAAGCCACGCGAAAGCCGGTGGCCGTCAATTCCTCGCAGTCACGAACCAGTGTCGCCGGATCGCAGGAGACATAGATCAGTCGGTGATTGCAGAGGCGATTGAGCAGTGCGGCAATGCCGTGCATTCCTTGACGTGGCGGGTCGCAAACGATGACATTGAAGGACTGCGCCAGCTCGACCAGCTGACGACAGCCGTCGACCGCGGCTGCCTGTCGGAATGTAAGGTTGTCGAGGTTGTTTCGGGCAGCATTCAGGCGGGCGCTGCGGATGGCACCGCCCTGGTTTTCGATGCCGACCACGTGAGCTGCGCGGCGGGCCAGCGGCAGCGAAAAATTGCCCATGCCGCAGAACAGATCGAGGACGTGGCTGGTTTCGTCGGTCGCCGCCAGTGATGTGACACACTCGATCAGGACCCGGTTCTGGTCGTTGTTGACCTGGCTGAAACCGCCGGCTTCCCAGGCCACCAGCAGCGGTGGTGTCCCGGGTAGTTCCATGGACAGCAAGCGGTTTGCGGCGATTTCAGTGGTACCGAACGGTCCTTCGGTGACGAAGTTACTGCCGGCGAGCAGGACCCGGGTCCGTCCGTCTCCATCCTCGCCGAGTTGCCGCGCCGCGGTTCGGTCGGCGGGGCGGGGCGGGCGCCGGAGCTGAAACAACAGGCACAGGGACGACTCCCGTGGATCCAGCAGAAACTCGACCGATTCGCTGTTGACGACGAGACTGCGAAACGGATTTTTCCTGCTAAGACGGTTCAGACTTTCATTGATCAGGTGATGGGCGAGCAGGCAGCGGTTTATCGGGACAACCTGGTGCGAGTGAAAGCGGTGGAAACCGACCTGTCCCCGGTCATCGATCCGGAGCCGGATGCGTTGGCGATAGCCAAACGGCTGAGCCGCTCCGCGGACCGGAGCGATCAAGCCGCCCTGACTGCTGATCGCCGGGACCGGACTGCGGGCGAAGAGGTCGACGAGGATGTCGTGTTTGAGCCGGCACTGGGTGTCATAATCGGCATGCTGCAGGTTGCAGCCGCCACAGCGGCCGTAGAACGGGCAGGGCGGTTCGGTGCGGCCGCGGTGAGGAGTAACGATAGTCGTTGCCCGGGCATGGTCGAGCTGTTTGTGCTGACGGTCAATGGCGATTGTCACCGTCTCGCCCGGCAGGCCGAACTGGACCAATACGGCCTTGCCATTCGGCAGAGAAGCGAGTCCGTACCCGCCGTTGACCACCTTTTTTATCGTGACGACCTGACTGTTCTTGCAGTTCACAACCATATCCGACTATAATGGCCACCGTGCCGTCTTGCTGTCCGTCTTTTGTTCTCCGGGCGAGCACCCGTCCATCATCCGCTGCCCATAGTACACGATCATTGCGTTATCGAACCCCGTTTTTTTTCTGCCTGCTGCTGGTAATGATTGCCGTCGATGGCAGGTGTGAAACCGACCTTACCGTTTCGGTTACCGGGGTGGAGGGAAGACTCTACGAAAACGTCATGGCCCGTTTGCGCATCAATCTCTTCCGGGCAGAAAGTTCGCTGAGTGGTGCCGAAATCCGGCGGTTGCACCGGCTTGCCGAAGAAGATATCGTTTCAGCCTTGCAACCCTTCGGTTATTACAAGGTGACGGTCGACGGGCGATTGGAGCGAGACGATACCAAGTGGCAGGCGGTTTACCGGGTAGCGCTTGGCGATCCGGTGGTTGTCACCGATGTCTCCGTCACCGTTATCGGCGAGGCCGCGCAGCTGCCCGAATTGGCCGATGCCCAGGCGCGCTTTCCGCTCCGGTCGGGGGCGGTGCTCGACCACCAGCGCTACGAAAAAGGGAAAAAAGAGCTGTTGCGCCGCACCCGCTCGCTCGGCCTGCTTGCAGCGACCTATACCACCAGTGAAATAAGGGTGGACCGGGCGGACAACGAGGCCGAGATCGAGTTGGTTCTCGATACCGGCAGGCGCTTTGTCTTTGGCGAAGTGGAGACCGATCAGCGGGTGATCTCCGGGGAACTGCTGGCCCGCTTCATCCCGTTCCAGCCCGGGGAGCCGTTCCGTCGATCACTGCTTCAGGACCTGCAGCGGGACCTGTACCGGACCGACTGGTTCGATACTGCGGTCGTTGCCGCCGATACCGCAGATCTGGAGCATCATGCGGTGCCGGTGAACATCAGGCTTACCGAACAGGAGCATTACAATCGCTACAGCTTCGGTGTCGGCTACTCCACCGATATCAGGAGCCACATACGTTTCGAGTGGTTGAACCGGTTACTCAACAAGCAGGGGCATCGGGCGTTTGCATCCTTTCTGGTCGGTGAACAAAAGAGTCTCAGCCTGATCAATTATTCCATTCCGGTGGCCGATCCGCGGTTCAGCACGGTGACCGCCAGCGGTCTGTGGAACCGGGAATTGTGGGAAGACACGGTAACCAGCAAGGTGTCGGCCGGCCTCGCTTATGATTATCTCACCCCCGAGTATCTCTTTGGGGTTTCCGTCGAAGTGCTCAACGAGGATTACCGGATCGGCTCGACGCGCGGTTCCACCAGCCTGTTGATGCCGGGGGTCAAGGGATCGCTCGCCTTGGCGGACGATGTGGTCAATACCGAAAACGGCCTGCGCGTCACCGTCGACATCAGCGGGGCCAGCCAGGATCTGCTGTCCGAAGCATCGTTTCTCAAGCTACGCGGCGACGGCAAGTTGATCCTTAGTCCGATCGACGGCTGGCGGGTGATCGGCCGCGGTTCGATCGGCGGTATCCTGGTCGAAGACATCGATGATGTGCCGCCGTCGCTGCGATTCTATGCCGGTGGGGAAAAGAGCGTCCGGGGCTATCGCTACCGCAGCCTGGGGCCGGCCGACGAAAGTGGCAATGTCATCGGCGGACGGTTGCTGCTGACCGGCAGTATCGAAATCGAGCGCCGTTTGTCCCGTTACTGGCGGGCGGCGGCCTTTTACGATGTGGGCAACGCGATGGACGACTTCGAGGTCGATCTGGTCGATGGCGTCGGCATCGGTATCGGTGTTGCGCTGCCGTTCGGTCAGGCACGACTCGACCTGGCCTACCCGCTCCAGAGCGAGGGACGATCGCAGGCGGTCTATCTCAGCGTCGGTGCCGATCTATGATACGCAAAATGGTGATAGCCGGGGGACTGGTCTGGCTCGCCATGCTGGCCCTGGTTGCCACGCTGTTGTTCAGCAATGCCGGTTTGAGCACGACCGTCCGACTGCTCAATGGACTCTCCGGAGGAGGAATCCTCATCGGTGAGAGCCACGGTCGCCTGGCCGGCGCCTGGCGTCTTGAAAACGTTGTTATGGAGATGGGCGGTGGCCGGATTACCATCG